>DASTKA010000508.1:0-2226 GCA_035716165.1 Mycobacterium sp.
CCTGGACGGCGGCGCGGTGGCCGCCGGGTTCGGGGCCAGGTCGACCGTGGCCGACCTGGCGGCGTTCGCGGGAGATCTGCTGCGGCCGGTGACGGTCTCCGAAGGCCTGCACACCGAGGCGACGACCGTGCAGTTTCCCGGTCTGGACGGCGTTCTGCCCGGCTACGGGGTGCAGCGGCCCAACGATTGGGGGCTGGGGTTCGAGCTTCGGGACGCTAAATCGCCGCACTGGACGGGCGCGCAGAATTCCGCGCGAACGTACGGCCATTTTGGCCAGGCAGGCGGTTTCATCTGGGCGGATCCCGAAAAGGAGCTCGCGCTGGTGGTCCTCACGGACCGGGATTTCGGGGAGTGGGCGTTGCGGCCGTGGCCGGCGATTTCCGACGCCGTGATAGCCGATTTCGGCTAGTGGGAAATGCACACTAGCGCAACAGGGGTATCACAAGGCACAATAGACACGCACGACACACAAAAATCGAACATTTCAGCACGCTGCCCTGTTCATTGGGTCCGCAGGTCGTTGGGGAAGACGTCCCTCGTGGAACCGAAGGAGCAGGAAATGCGAGCGTCGAATCAATTCGCCGACGTGACGACCGGCGTGGTGTACGTGCACGCGTCGCCCGCGGCGGTTTGCCCGCATGTCGAGTGGGCGCTGTCGTCGACCCTGGGTTCCAAGGCGAATCTGACCTGGACGCCCCAGCCGGCGATGCCCGGCCAGCTGCGCGCGGTCACCAACTGGGTCGGGCCCGTCGGCACCGGCGCCAAACTGGCCAACGCGCTGCGATCGTGGTCCGTGCTGCGGTTCGAGGTCACCGAGGATCCCAGCCCCGGAGTCGACGGCCACCGGTTCAGCCACACCCCACAACTCGGCCTGTGGAGCGGCGCGATGAGCGCCAACGGCGACGTCATGGTCGGGGAGATGCGGCTGCGCTCGATGATGGCCCAGGGCGCCGACACCCTGGCCGCCGAATTGGACTCGGTGCTGGGCACCGCCTGGGACGACGCGCTCGAGGCCTATCGGGACGGCGGCGACGTCGGCGAGGTGACCTGGCTCAGCCGGGGCGTCGGTTAGTTCATCGGGGCCGCCCGTGCCCGTGCCTGTGCCGCGTCTCTTGGAAGCAATAGTCGAGTCTCAAACGCGCTAGCGGATCCGCTAGCGCGTTCGAACACGCGTTAATGGTTCCGGGAGACCGGGGCCTATCGCTTGGCCGGCCGCAAAATCCGCAGGGCGCCCGGAACCGCCGAGATCTCGGCCGGTAGCGCGCAAGCGAAGTCGCCGTCGGCGTAGACATTGATGCCGGGGCATTCGACGTGAATGGATCTGGCCCGCGCCGTGCTCACCTCGTCGAGGTTCACGTGGGTCCCCTTCATCACGGTGGGGAACAGGCGGACTAGTTTGGTGCGCGACGCCTCGTGCACCATCGTGATGTCGAGCAGCCCGTCGGTGTAATCGGCGTCGGGACAGATCTGCAGCCCGCCGCCGTAGCTTCGGGTGTTGCCGAAGGCGGCTAGCGTGATGTCGGCGTCGACCTCCTTGATGCCGTCGAGCACCAAGCGGAACGGCAAGAGCCGCAGCTGGGACAGCTCGGCCAGCATCGCGACGTAGTAGCGCAATCGGCCGTGCGGCCAGCTCATCCGGTTGGCGCGATCGGTGACCAGCGAGTCGAAGCCGGTGGCCGCCACGGTGCCGAACCACTTCTCGACGCCGTTGCAGTCCCGAATGAGGCCCAGGTCAATGGATTCCGTGCAGCCGTCGAGGACGATGTCCGCGGCGACCTCGGCGTCCTTGGTGGGTATGCCGATCGCGCGGGCGTGGTCGTTGCCGGTGCCGGCCGGGATCACGCCCAACGGAATGTCGGTGCCGGCCAAAACCTGCAGGGCATTGGAGACGACGCCGTCGCCCCCCGTCACCATGACCGCGTCGGTGCCCTTCTCGATGGCCGCACCGACCAGATGCCGCGCGTCTTGCGCGTCGTCGCCGATGATTTCGACGACCTCCACGTCCCGGCGGTGCAGTCGGGCGATCGCGAGCTGGGCCGCACGCACCGCGGCGCCGTGCCCCGACACGGGGTTCGTCAGCGCGATCACCTTGCCGATCTCTCGGCGGCTCAGCTCTCCCGTCACGGAATCAGCTTGCCGGGATTGAGAATTCCGGCCGGATCCAGAGTCGCCTTGACCGCGCGTAACACCTGCACTCCCAGCTCGCCTATCTCGTCGCGCATCCAC
>DASTKA010000509.1:0-3065 GCA_035716165.1 Mycobacterium sp.
GGCTAACCCCCGATCAGGTGCTCGACCTTCTTGTTGCCGTCCCAGCGGCGCAAACCCGTGAAGCTGCCGTCGATCTGGGCGGGCCGGCCGGCGATGCGCAGCGCCCGCCCCAGCTGGGCGCCGCCCACGCGCCGCGCCATCGTGACGTGCGCGGTCCACTGGCCGGGCAGGCTGTTGGGCATGGGCCCCGGTGCCATATGCGGCCCACACAACCGGTGCACCTGGGCGTGTATGCCCAACAGCTCGCTCGTCGGCACCACCAGCCGCGCGAAAACCGCACTGGCGCGGCCGAATAGCACCGGCGCACCGATGAGGCAGGCCAGCGGCAGCTGCTCGCTCACCGGCCCGAGCAGGTCGTCGACGTCGGCGGCGATGCCCTCGGCCACGGCCAGCGTCACGTGCGGCCGGCTGGCGGGCGCCTGACTGGGGATTCCCGCCGTGGCCAACGCTTTCCAGACGTTTCGGATCGCCGCCTCGGTGTCGCGGTCGAAGACCAGCTCGATGGAGTGGACCATCAGCCGACCAGCGTGGTGACCCAGTCGTGGTCGAATGCCCGCGCGCACAGCGTCGCGAAGTCGGGGGCACCCAGCGATGCGGCCCCTTCCGGCAGCGCGGCCCGCACCGCGGCCAGCCGGGCCAGCGCGGACCGATTTGTGGTCTCCACCACCCCGGGTCGCCGGGGCCAGCTGCCGATGACCAGCCCGGCACACGAAAGATTCTGTGCGGCAATCGATTCCAGGGTCAGCGCGGTGTGGTTGAGGGTACCCAACGACGGGCTGACCACGACCAGCACGGCGGCGCCGAGCGCGGCCGCGAGATCGCGTGCCGTGACACCGTTTTCGCCGAGTTCGACCAGCAGGCCCCCGGCGCCCTCGACCAATGTCAGCCGCCCCGGCCGGTCCAGTTCCCCGATGAGCGCCAGCAGCTGCTCGCGGGTGGGCAGCGGCATTCCGGCCGCCTCGGCGGCGGCCACCGGCGCCAGCGGTTGCGGATACCGGCCGAACCCGGCCAGCTCGGTCACCCCGGACAGCCGGGCCACCTCGGCGAGGTCGTCGTCGCCGGCGTCGATGCCGGTCTGGACCGGTTTGCACACCGCCACGTCGATGCCGGCCTGACGGGCGTGACGGGCCAGCGCCGCGGTGACGACCGTCTTGCCGACGCCGGTGTCGGTGCCGGTGACGACCAGAACCGTCACCGGAGGACCTCAACCCAGCTTGGCGAGCACATCGGTCAGCACCCGGCGCGCGACGTCCAGCTCGGCGTCGTCCAGCGACGCGCGCGCGGTCAGGCGCAGCCGCGACGTCCCGGCGGGCACGGTCGGGGGCCGGAAGCACCCCACCCGCACGCCGGCGTCCAGGCAGGCGGTCGCGGCGGCCACCGCCACGTCCGGGTCGCCCAGGATCACCGACACCACCGCCGACTGCGGGGCCTCTGCCACGCCGCAGACCTCGGCCAAGAAAGCGGCGTGGCGCAACACCGCGTCCGGGCGCCAGGGCTCGGATCGCAGCACGGTCAGCGCGGCCCGCGCGGCGCCCACCGCCGCCGGGGCCAGCCCGGTGTCGAAGATGAACGTGCGCGCGGCGTCGATCAGATGCGCCCGCACCGGGGCCGGCCCCAGCACCGCGCCGCCCTGGCTGCCCAGCGCCTTGGACAGCGTGGTGGTCATGACCACGTCGGGCGCCCCGGCCAGCCCGGCCTCGTGCAGCAGCCCGCGCCCGCCGCCGCGCACCCCCAGACCGTGCGCCTCGTCGACGATGAGCAGGGCGCGGTGGCGGCGGCACACCTCGTGCAGTTCGCGCAGCGGTGCCGGCGCGCCGTCGGTGGAGAACACCGACTCGGTGATGACGACCGCGCGCTCCTCGTCGCGCGTCTGCAGCGCCGCCTCCACGGCGCCGACGTCGCGATGCGGTGTCACGGCCACCCGCGCCCGCGACAGCCGGCAGGCGTCCACCAGCGACGCGTGCGAATACTCGTCGGACACCAGCAGCGAACCCCGGCCCGACAAGCCGACGACGGCCCCGAGGTTGGCCGCGTAGCCGGAGGAGAACAGCAGTCCGGTAGCCGCGCCGACATAGTCGGCCAGCTCGGACTCGAATTGTTGGTGCAGCTCGGTGTCACCGGTGACCAGGCGGGATCCGGTCGCCCCGGCGCCCCACATCCGAAGCGCCGCGACGCCGCCGTCGATCACGGCGGGGTGTTGTGAGAGCCCGAGGTAGTCGTTGGAGGCCAGATCCAGCTCGGTGGCCACCGCGGGGCGCGGCCGCAGCGAGCGTCGCAGGCCGGCCTCGCGGCGTTGCCGTTCCACCACCTCCAGCCAGGCCAGCGGGGAAACCTCGATCGGTGCCTTCATCGCCCTAAAGACTACGAGAGCCGGTGATCCGGCTGACCTCGACCATCGCCGCGGTGATCTGGGAGATCTCGTCGGGCGTGCAGATGTAGGGCGGCATCGCGTAGACGAGGTTGCGAAACGGGCGCAACCAGACGCCGTGGTCGAGGGCCACCGGGGTGGCGACGGCCAGGTCGACCGGGCGTTCGCATTCGATGACGCCGATGGCGCCGCGCACCCGCACGTCGCGCACGCCGGGCAGCGCCCGGGCGGGCTCGAGTCCTGCCGTCAGGCCGGCGCCGATCTCGGCGACCCGCGACCGCCAGTCCTGCCCCAGCAGCAGCTCGACGCTGGCCACCGACACCGCACAGGCCAGCGCGTTGGCCATGAACGTGGGGCCGTGCATCAGCGCTCCGGCCTCGCCGGCGCTGATGGTGTGGGCGATGTCGGCCGTGCACAGGGTCGCGGCCAGCGTCAGGTACCCCCCGGTCAGCGCCTTGCCGACGCACATGATGTCCGGGCTCACGCCGGCGTGGTCGGCGGCGAAGAGCTCGCCGGTGCGCCCGAAGCCGGTGGCGATCTCGTCGAAAATCAGCAGCACCTCGTGCCGTCGGCAGATGTCGCGCAGGTCGCGCAGGTACCGCGGGTCGTGAAAGCGCATGCCACCGGCCCCCTGCACCACCGGCTCGACGACGACGGCGGCCAGCTCGGCGGCGTGCCGGGCCAGTTGTTCCTCGAA
>DASTKA010000510.1:0-4249 GCA_035716165.1 Mycobacterium sp.
GCTCAGATCAGCGCCCGCAGCGGACCCTCGGGCGGGTCGATGCCGATCGAACTCAGCGCCGCCGCGTGATAGGTGGTGCCGGGGACGTGGATGGCATGCATCTGCCCGACGTGCACGTCGCGCCAATACCGTTGCAGTGGCTTGTCCATCCGGGCCGCGTTGCCGCCCGAGCGGGCGAAGATCTCGTCGACCGCCGACACGGCTCGCCACACCGCGCGCACCTGCGTGCGGCGGCCCGCCGCCCGGTCGGCGAACGACACCTCCTTGCCGGCGGCGACCATGTCGTAGATGCGGTCGGCGTTGGCCAGCAGCTCCTGGCGGGCGGCGTTGATGTCGGCGGCGGCCTCGCCGATCGCGTGCATGACGTAGGGGTCGTCCTTGATCGCGGTTCCGGTGGCGCCGACGCGCCCGCGCTGATAGTCCAGGTGCGCCGCCAGCGCCCCCTCGGCGATGCCGATGGTGGCCGCGGAGATGCCCAACGGGAACATCGTCGACCACGGCATCAGATACAGCGGCTCGGTCATGCCGGCCTCGCGCTGCGCGGTGCCGTCCATCACCTTGGTGGCATCCATGGTCCGGTAGCTCGGCACGAACGCGTCTTTGACGATGACATCCTTGGAACCGGTTCCGCGCAGCCCCACGACATTCCACGAGTCGTCGACGATCTCGTAATCCTTGCGGGGCAGAATCATGTGCAGCATCTGCGGCGGCATCAACGGGATGCCCTTCTCGTCGCCGAGCATGGCCCCGAGGATGATCCAGTCGCAATGGTCGGTGCCCGAGCTGAACTGCCAGCGGCCGTTGAAGATATAGCCGCCGTCGACGGGCTTGGCCACACCCTGCGGCGCGTACGGGGACGCCATCCAGGTGTCGACATCGTCGGCCCAGACTTCGGCGGCGACTTTGGGGTCGGCATAGGCCAATTGGTAGGGGTGCACGCCGACGACACCCACGATCCAGCCGGCCGCCGGATCCAGCGCCGCGGTGGCCATCGTGGTCTCCGCGAACTCCCGGGGATGGGCCTCGAAGCCCTGATACTGCTTGGTCTGCAGCAGCCGGATCAACCCGGCGCCCTTCATCAGCTTGACGGTGTCGTCGGTGAGCCGGCCGATGCGTTCGGCTTCGGCGGCTTGGTCGCGCAGCTGGTCGGCCATGGCCACCACCTGGTCGAGTACCCGGTCGCTCATGTCGTTGTCCTTACGTGTGTGGGCGTAGTAATGGTCTACCGCAGTCGCGGGCCGTCCCAAAGGAAATCCCGATGAGCGGACACCACGGGAGTCAAAATTCGACGTGAACCTCGACATCGGCCGCCCTCGCCTGGCAGGCGAGAATCAGGCCGTCCGCCAGATCTGCCGCAGTCAAGACGTCACACGGGTCCATGTCGACCCGCCCGGCGATCACGGTCGCCACGCACGAACCGCAGCGGCCCTCCCGGCAGGAGTGGGGCACGGCGATCCCCGCGTCCAGCAGTGTGTCGACCAGCGTTCGTCCGTGTGGCCAGCACAGACGATGCCGCTGACCGTCCAGTTCGACGTTGACGTGCGCGACTTCCGGCATGAGCCGATGGTCGGCGATGACCGCGCGGCGCCGTCCACGCACGTCCGGTGGCCGGGAAAGCTCGTCCGAAGCGTCCGGTGACCGGGAACGTCGGTGCGAGGCGACGCACGGACCAATACCGTCAGTGCTTGTGGATCGGTATGTCGATGTCGTCGTGGTCGGAGCGGGGTTCGCCGGCCTCTACGCCCTGCACAAACTGCGCAGCCAAGGCCTCTCGGTGCGGGTACTCGAGGCCGCTCCCGAGGTCGGCGGGACCTGGTACTACAACCGGTATCCCGGCGCGCGTTGCGACGTCGAGAGCGTCGATTACTGCTACTCGTTCTCCGATGAACTCCAGCAAGAGTGGCGCTGGACGGAGAAGTATGCGACCCAGCCCGAGATCCTCGAATACCTGAACTGGGTCGCCGACAAACTCGACCTCCGCCGCGACATCGCGTTCGACACCCGCGTGCTCTCCGCCGTGCTGGACGAGTCGACGCTGCGCTGGACGGTCACGACCGACACAGGCCGGGTGCTATCGGCACGGTTCTGCCTGATGGCTACGGGCCCGCTGTCGGCCGCTATGACCCCAAATTTCCCCGGCCTGAACACCTTTGCGGGCGAGATCCACCACACCGCGCACTGGCCGCACGAGCCCGTCGACTTCAGCGGCAAACGGGTGGCGGTCATCGGCACCGGATCCTCGGGCATTCAGTCGATCCCGGTCATCGCCGAGCGCGCCGCCCACCTCTACGTCTTCCAGCGAAGCCCGAATTACAGTGTTCCGGCTGGCAACAAACCCCTGACCGCCGACGAGCTCGACGAGATCAAGGCCGGTTACGCCCGGCGGCGCGCGCTGTCGTGGCGCAGCGGGGGCGGGTCACCGCACGTCACCGCCGCGAAGCCGACGATGCAGTTCACTGCCGACGAGCGACGCGCGGCCTTCGAAAAGCGTTGGCAGCTCGGGGGAGTGCTGTTCTCCAAGACCTTCCCGGACCAGATGACCGATCTGGAGGCCAACGACGAGGCCCGCAGGTTTTACGAGGAGAAGGTCCGGGCCGTCATCGATGATCCGGCCGTGGCCGACCTGCTTATCCCCACCGACCATCCGATCGGAACCAAGCGAATCTGCACCGACAGCAACTACTTTCAGACGTTCAATCGGCCCAACGTGTCGCTTATCAGTGTCCGCAACACACCGATCGAATCGATCGACGCCGCGGGCATCAACACAGATGAGGCGCACTACGACCTCGACATGATCGTGCTGGCAACCGGTTTCGACGCGATGACCGGGGCGCTGGACAGCATCGACATCGTCGGACGCGGCGACGCAACGCTGCACGACGACTGGGCGCACGGACCGCGCACCTATCTGGGATTGGGCGTCGACGGTTTTCCCAACCTGTTTCTGATCTCGGGCCCGGGAGCGCCCGCCGTGCTCGCGAACATGGTGCTGCACGCGGAGGCTCAGGTGAACTGGATTGCGGACGCCATCGCCTACCTCGACCAACATGGTTACGCGGCGCTGGAAGCCACCGTGGACAGCGTGGACGGCTGGGGCGCCGAATGCGCCCGTCGCGCCGAGGCGACGCTGTTCACCAAGGCGAACTCCTGGTACATGGGCGCGAACGTGCCCGGAAAGCCAAGGGGCTTCATGCTGTTCGTCGGAGGGTTCGCCACCTACAATGACATCTGCGCCGAGGTGGCCGACGCCGGCTACCGCGGCTTCGATTTAATCAAGCGATGACTGGATTACTCGGCAAGGTCGTCGTGGTCACCGGCGCCGCCAAGGGGACCGGCCGGGTGCACTGCGAGCGCTTCGCCGACGAGGGCGCCGACGTGATCGCGCTCGACGCGGAGGCCGCGGCCGACGAGTTACGAAGCACTGCAATGGAAGTCGAGAATCGCGGTCGACGGTGTGCCACCGGCCTGGCCGACGTCAGCGAGCTGAAGGCGATGACGGCCGCCATCGACGCCGGCGTCGCCGAGTTGGGGCGGCTCGACGTGGTCGTCGCCAACGCCGGAGTCCATCTGCCCGGCGCGCCGGCATGGGAACTCGACCCCCAGGTCTGGCAGCGCACGCTCGACATCAATCTCACCGGCGTCTGGCATACCGTCCGGGCGAGCGTGCCTCACATGATCGATCGGGGCGGCTCCGTCGTCATCATCAGTTCCACCAGCGGGCTTCGCGGCCTGCCCAACACCGCGCACTACACCGCAAGCAAGCACGCGGTGGTCGGCCTCGCGCGCACGCTGGCCAACGAGCTGGGGCCGCGCGGCATTCGGGTCAATACCGTGCACCCCGGGCCGGTCGCCACCCCAATGGTGCTCAACGAGGCCACCTTTCGGCGGCTGCGGCCCGACCTGGACAACCCGACTGCCGCCGATGCGGCGGAGGTGCTGCAGGCGCGGAACCTGCTGCCGGTGCCCTGGGTCGAGCCGGTCGACATCGCCAACGCCGTGCTGTTCTTGGCCTCGGACGCGGCCCGCTACATCACCGGCACTCAACTCGTGGTCGACGCCGGCCTGACGCAGAAGACGACATGAGCGCAATCCCCGGCGGGCGACTGAAGGGCAAGGTCGCCCTGATCACCGGTGCGGCGCGGGGGATCGGCCGCGCGCAGGCGGTGCGTTTCGCGCAGGAGGGCGCCCACATCGTGGCGCTCGACGTGTGCGGCCCGGTCGAGACGGTGAGCATCCCGCACAGCAC
>DASTKA010000511.1:0-4725 GCA_035716165.1 Mycobacterium sp.
GACCGGCGAATTTCTAGGTGCGATCCCCGCCGACGACCCGATGACCACCAATGTCGCTTTGAGCGCCGATGCCCGCACCCTGTTCATGACGCTCGCCTCATCGGGACGACTGATGAGCATTGCGAACTGGTTGGACAAGTCGAGCATCGCCCCGCCTTCACCGTGAAAACCTCGCTTGCCGACCGTCGCCTGCCGTTCGCTCGCACCGGCAGATCGCTGGTGATTTCAGGGGCGATCGTTCCGACTGTCACGGGCTCGGCGCTGATCGCAGCACTGACCGCCTGGGCTTTGCCCACCGGTGCGGCGCTGAGCAAACACCATGTGATGTTGGTCAATATCGTTGCAGCACTGTGCTACTCCGGCACCGTCTTGCCCTTGGCCGGGTTATGGGCGTACGTCTGGATGAGCCTGCCTGCGGGGGCAAACGATGTCACCGTGCGCCGCGTCGTCCTGGCCATCCCAATGAGGATGGCGGTGGTCCAGGGGACCGTATGGTCGGCGGCGGCCGCGGTTTTTGTGCTTATCAACCTCGGCACACCGTGGCTGGCCGCGACGCTGGGAGTGTCGATTCTGCTCGGTGCCATCGTGACAACCGCACTGGCCTATTGGATGTGCAGGATCTCACTGCGGCCGACGGCGGCCAGGTTGCTCACCGACAACCCGCCGACACGGCCGCGGGGGCCGGGCCTTCGGTTGCGCGCCGTGAGCGCCTGGGTGATAGGAACGGGAGTTCCGACGCTGATGGTCATGCTGGTCGCCGAGAGCGCGTTGTTCGTCGAATACTCCGCGCATCGACTTGCGCTTCTCGTTCTCGTACTCGGGGGGTGCGCCATGGCCTGCGGCCTGGTGATCGCCGCCTTCAACGCGTCGACCATCGCCGACCCCATCGACGAGGTAAGGCGGGGTATGCAATACGTCGAGCGGGGTGACTTCGACGTCTCCGTTCCCGTCTTCGACGCCTCCGAGCTCGGGCTGCTGCAGGCCGGCTTCAACACCATGGCCAGCGGACTTCGCGAACGTGAACGTCTCCGCGATCTGTTCGGTCGGCACGTCGGCCGTGACGTAGCCCGCCTGGCGGAGCAAGTCGCCCGCAACGGCGTCGAGACCGAAATGGGCGGTGAGAAATGCGAAGTCGCGGTGTTGTTCGTCGATCTGGTTGGTTCGACACGACTGGCCACCGCACTAGAACCCGACGAACTGGTGATCATGCTCAACGAGTTCTTCGCCGTTGTGATCGACGTCGTCGAACGCCACAACGGTTTGATCAACAAGTTCGAGGGCGATGCCGCCCTTGCGGTTTTCGGCGCCCCGAACGCCAACGCCCGGGCGGCCGCGGACGCACTCGCGACGGCGCGTGAGCTCAAGATCCGACTCAACCGGTCGAACGAGGACATCAGGGTCGGCATTGGGGTGTCGGCCGGAACGGCGGTGGCCGGCAACATCGGCGACCCCAACCGGTACGAGTACACGGTGATCGGAGACCCGGTCAACGAGGCGGCGCGGCTGACCGAGGTCGCCAAGCTGTCCGGTGGTGTCGCAGCGTCGGGTGCAGCGCTGAGCCGCGCGGACGAGTCGGAAAGGCGGCGGTGGCGCGTCATCGACTCCAAAGTGTTGCGCGGACGCGACAATCCGACCGAAATAGCCGTTCCGGTCGATTAACGGCTCAAACCTTCTGAGCCTTCTGCTCCTCCATCTTGTTCATGAAGGCCTCCATGCCGACCCCGCCATGACTTGCCATGACCTCGTCGTAGTCATAGTCGGCTGGGTTGCCATCATTCGGACGCCACCCGGAGTCCGCCGTGCAGGACTTGAAGCCCTCCTCCGGGAATGCGTACCAGCGCCGAGTGTTGAGCTCGACGATCTTGGCAGCTTCCTCGTCGGGTACATCGGCCAGCATCTCCTCGGCGCGCGCTCGGCTCTTGGGCCAGAACGAGTCGGAGTGCGGATAGTCGCACTCCCACGTGATGTTGTCTATTCCGATCTGGTGCCGCATAGCCATCCCGACTTCGTCCTCAATAAAGCATCCGGAGATGTTGCGCCGGAACAGCTCCGACGGCGCCACGGTCGGGTGAATGTTCTGGTAGTACTTGTGTTTGCGCCAGACGTAATCCGCGCGCTCGACCAGGTAAGGCATCCAGCCGACGCCACCTTCGGAGAACGCCACTTTGAGGTTTGGATGCTTATGGAACACCGGCGAGAAGATGAGCTCGGTGGCCGCGGCCATCGATGTGGTGCCCATCAACGTGATCATCACCGCGAACGGCCCCTCCGGCGCCGTCTGAGGCGGGAATCCGCCACTGCCGAAGTGCATCACCGCCGTCAGATTCGTCTCTTCCAACGCCGACCACACCGGCTCCCAGTACGCGGTGTGATAACTCGGCAGCTTGAGGTTGGTCGGGTTATCCGGGAGGCCGATCGCCCGGGCTCACTTGGCCGCCACTCTCTCGATCTCGGCGACGATGAGCGCTGGATCCCACAGCGGAGTGATCGCCATAGGGATGAAACGGGCGGGATCTGTAGCGCACCACTCATCGAGCGAGAAGTCGTTCCACGCCTTGACGCCCAGCAGCGCCAGTTCCTTGTCCTCCCCCTCGAGGAAGACCGTGCCGCAGAATCGGGGAAACGACGGAAAGCACAACATCCCATGGACACCATCGATGTCCATATCGGCCAAACGGGCCTTCGGGTCATAACATCCAGGGATCATGTCGGCGTAGCGGATCGGATCGACGCCGAACTCCTCCGGGGGCCTGCCCGCGACCGCGTTCAGCCCGATGTTGGGATACGGTCGGCCCTCATAGACCCACTGCTGCATAGGCGGGGCACCCTCGCGCGGGAAGTCGACGATGCGAGGACCCTGATCGATGTACTTCTTCGGCAGCCTGTCGATCCAGACATGGGGTGGCTCGATGAGGTGATCGTCGACCGACAGAAGCTTCATCGATGATTGCAGGGGCATCGTCGCGTCCTCAACTCTTCCGATTCATGCGTTACAGTACAACTAAACATTTTATGCCTAACTGACTATAACGCCGATCTCCACCTAGGCTCAAACCAATCGTGCACTGAGGAGAGACGATGGACTCGCATGAGCGCATCCCCCATGACGACTGGGCCGACCAAGATTTGCTCACCAAGGGTGAAGCGGCCGAACGGCTCTCCGCGGAGATAGCCGAGGTCAGCGCGAAACTCAGCGGGGCCCATGCGGGCGACGAGATCCTCGAAAAACGGCTCAACGGTCTCAAAGAGGCGTACAGACACCTGACCGAGGCCGGGCCAGGGTAACCGGCACCTGCTCAGGCGCGTGGCAGCCCAAGCACCCGCTGCGCGACGATGTTGCGCTGGATTTGCGCAGTGCCCCCGTAGATGCCGGCGGCGCGCGACCACAAATAGATGTCCCATTCCAGGCCCTCGGTGAGCAGAGGGCCGCTGGCGCACAGATCCATCATGGTGTGGCCCAAGTACTGGTCCGCCCGGGCCATGAGCAGCTTGTCGACCGACCCCTCCGGCCCCGGAAGTTTTCCGCGTTGACGCTCGGTGAGTGAGCGCTGGACCTTGATCTGGAGAGCGCGTAACTCCACGTAGGCCTGTCCAAGCCGGGCCCGCGCCGCGGGTGAGTCGAGGAGCCAGCCGGTCCGGATGTCGTTCTCGAGCCGCCGCAATTGTGTCGAGAGCCGGCTGACCCAGTTGATGTCGCCGGGACCGCGCTCGTAGGCCAGTAGTTGACTGGCGATGGACCAGCCCTGGCCGCGCTCACCTAGCAGATTGGCCGCGGGTACGTCCACGTCGTCGAACGTGACCTCGGTGAATTCGCGGTTGCGTGCGGCATTGACAATCGGGCGGACCTGGATCCCTGGCGTCGACATCGGTACCAACAGCGCCGAGATGCCCGCGTGCTTAGGGGCCTCGGACTCAGTGCGGCACAGCAGGAAACACCAGTCGGCGACCGCCCCGAAGCTCGTCCAGATCTTGCGGCCATTGACGCGGAAGCTCTGACGCCCCTCGATCTCGATCCTCTCGGCGCGGGTCTTCAGGCCCGCGAGGTCGGATCCAGCCTCGGGCTCGGAGAATCCTTGACACCACCGCACCTGGCCGGACAACAGTCCGGGCAGCAGGGTGTCCCGTTGCTCGTCCGTACCGAACAACCGCAAGGCGTTGCTGAGGTGGCCGACCCCCTCTATCGGCGGGGCGCCGGCGCGGCCGAGTTCGTCGTTGAGTATCGCCTCGTAGATGGGGGCCTTGCCGTGCCCTCCATACTCGACGGGGAAGGAGAGCCCGATGTACCCGGCTTTGTAAAGCGTTTGATGCCAAGCGTTTTGCGCATCAGCGCGGGCGGCGGGATCCTCGGGGATCGAAGCGTCCGCGGCGTGTTCGGAAAGCCACTGCCTTAGCTCGGCGCGGAACTGCGCTTCGGGCGCGTTGTCGTTGAAGTCCATCGCTACGCCAACTCCCGGTTGGCCAACCGCATCGCTGCGATGGCGTCATAGTGAACCACCTCGTCACCGAATAAGCGCCGGTCCAGCAGCGTACGACGCAGCCGCAGATGCGAGATGTGCTCCCACGTGATCGCGATGCCGCCGAATACCTGAACGGTCGTCTCCACCACCTCGCGGCCCGCCGCGGCGGCGTATGCCTTCGCCGTCATCGCCGCCAACCGCGCCTCCTCAACCGGCAGTTGGTCGATCGCCCACGCGGCGTGCCACAGACAGCTGCGGGCGCCTTCCA
>DASTKA010000512.1:0-6227 GCA_035716165.1 Mycobacterium sp.
CCAGCCCGGTGTCGCGCAGCACCGGGATCAGATCCGGCCCGCCGCGGCCGGATCGCACCGGGGCCGCCGCGCGCACGGCCAGCGGCGTGGCCACCAATGCCGCGGCGCACCACGGCGTCGCCAACATGAGCACCAGGGTCAGCACGCCGGCGGTACCCAGCAGCGCCTGATACAGGATCCGGGTGCGGGCATCGCCGAGTCGCACCGCCAGGGTGACCTTTCCCGATCGCGCATCGGTGGGGATGTCCCGCAGGTTGTTGGCCACCAGCACCGCCGAGGACAACGCCCCGATCGAGACCGCCAGCACCAGGCCCACCCAGTCCACCCGCAGCGCCTGGGTGTACTGGGTGCCCAGCACGGCGACGAGCCCGAAGAACAGGAACACCGCGACCTCGCCAAAACCGGCGTAGCCGTAGGGTTTCGACCCGCCGGTGTACAGCCACGCCCCGGCGATGCAGGCCGCGCCCACCGCGATCAGCCATGGGGCGCTGAACAGTGCCAGCGCGAGTCCGGCGAGCGCGCCGACGGTCAGGCTGGCGACCGCCGCGGTCAGCACCGCGCGCGGCGCGGCCAGCCGCGAGCCGACCAGCCGCACCGGGCCGGCCCGGTCGTCGTCGGTGCCGCGGATGCCGTCGGAGTAGTCGTTGGCGTAGTTGACGCCGATGGTCAGCGCGAGCGCGACGGCCAGCGCCAGCAACGCCTTCCACCACACCGCGGAGTGCAGCCACGCCGCCGCCCCGGTGCCCGCGACAACCGGCGCCACCGCGTTGGGCAACGTCCGCGGCCGCGCACCGGAAATCCACTGCCCGAGATTTGCCACACGAACATCCTGCCAGGATGTGTGGGGGCGATCCCGGGGCCCCGCAGCCGCGGTCACCCCTGCGCCATGCACCACAATGGTCGGATGCTCGGAGTCATCGGCGGCAGCGGCTTCTACACCTTCTTCGGATCCGACGCCCACGACGTCACCGTCGACACTCCCTACGGGTCGCCCAGCGCCCCCGTCACCGTCGGCGCCGTCGGCGACCACGAGGTGGCTTTCCTGCCTCGCCACGGCGCCAAGCACGAATTCTCCGCCCACACCGTGCCGTACCGGGCCAACATGTGGGCGCTGCGCAAGCTCGGTGTGCGGCGGGTGCTCGCGCCGTGCGCCGTCGGCAGCCTCACACCCGAACTCGGCCCGGGCGCCATCGTGGTGCCCGACCAACTCGTCGACCGCACCAGCGGTCGCGCCGACACCTATTTCGACTCCGGCGGCATCCACGTCGACTTCGCCGACCCGTACTGCCCGGCGCTGCGGGACGCGGTGACCGGCCTGCCCGACGTGGTTGGCGGCGGCACCATGGTGGTGATCCAGGGGCCGCGCTTTTCCACCCGCGCCGAAAGCCAATGGTTCGCCTCGGTCGGCTTCTCGCTGGTCAACATGACGGGCTATCCGGAGGCGGTGCTCGCTCGTGAGCTCGAAATATGTTATGCGACAATTGCTTTGGTGACAGATCTGGATGCCGGCGTGAGCGCCGGCGAGGGCGTGAAGGCCGTCGACGTGTTCGCCCAGTTCGAGAAGAACGTCGAAGCTTTCAAGACATTGGTGCGCCAGGCGATCGGCCGGGTTGCCCCCGAGCGCAGCTGTACGCACTGCCAGCCGCACGCCGGCGTCACCTTGCCCATCGAGCTGCCGTGAAAGTGTTGTTGACCGGGGCCGCGGGCTTCATCGGTTCGCGGGTGGACGCCGCGCTGCGCGCGGCGGGACACGAGGTGGTCGCCCTGGATGCGTTGCTGCCGGCGGCCCACGGCCCAAACCCGGTGCTGCCGCCGGGATGTCACCGCATCGACGTGCGCGACGCCGACGCGCTGGCCCCCCTGTTGGCCGGCGTGGACGTGGTGTGTCATCAGGCGGCGATGGTGGGTGCGGGTGTGGACGCCGCCGACGCGCCCGCCTACGGCGGCCACAACGACCTGGCCACCACGGTCTTGTTGGCGCAGATGTTCGCCGCGGGCGTGCACCGCCTGGTGTTGGCCTCGTCGATGGTGGTGTACGGGCAGGGCAGGTATCACTGCGAGCAACACGGGCCCGTGGATCCGTTGCCGCGGCGGCGCGCGGACCTCGACGCCGGAATCTTCGAGCACCGTTGCCCGTTCGGCGGCGAGGAACTGCACTGGCGCCTCGTCGACGAGGACGCCTGCCTGCGGCCGCGAAGCCTGTACGCCGCCAGCAAGACCGCGCAGGAGCATTACGCGCTTGCCTGGTCTGAGGCCACGGGTGGCTCGGTGGTGGCGCTGCGCTACCACAACGTCTACGGACCCGGCATGCCGCGCGACACCCCCTACTCCGGGGTGGCGGCCATCTTCCGGTCGGCGCTGGAAAAGGGCGATCCGCCAAAGGTTTTCGAGGATGGCGGGCAGATGCGTGACTTCGTTCATGTCGACGACGTGGCCGCCGCCAATGTCGCGGCGATGCAGCGATGCGAGGGTTTCACCGCGGTCAATGTCTGCTCGGGTCAACCCATTTCGATCCTGGAGGTGGCCGGCGCGCTGTGCGGTGCACGCGACGGCTCGCTGTCCCCGGTGGTCACGGGGCAATACCGCAGCGGCGACGTGCGCCACATCGTCGCCGACCCGTCCCGGGCCGCCGAGGTGCTGGGTTTCAGGGCGGCGGTCGCACCCGGTGACGGGCTGCGCGAATTCGCGTTCGCGCCCCTTCGCTGAGCCTAACCCTGCGGACGGTAGATCTGCGGCTTCTGCACGGCTACCTGCCCCGTCCCGGAGTCGTCTCCGCGAAAGATTCGGGGCGCGTTGGCCAGCGGGGGTATCTCGGCGGTCGGCGGCTCGCTGTCCGCGTCGGGGGCACCGGCGGGGATGCGGGTGGTCGCCGCGGCGGACGGCCCGGCGCCCTGGCCGACGGGGACCCGGGTGGTCGTCGCCGCCGCGTTCGCCGCGGCGGCGCGCCTGCGGGCGGCGCGACGAGCCCGGCGTCGACCGCTCAGCTGCCCGGCGACGATGGCCGCTGCCAGGATGCCCAGTGCCAGGCCGCACAGCGTCACGTCGAAGGTGCTGGTGATCTGCTGGGCCAGGTTGTTGCCGTAGACCGGGTGCAGCGCAGGCGATTTGGGCGAGTCCGCGAACCGCGGCGCCAGCTCGACGCCGACGACGACGCGGGCAACGCTGAGGGTGGCGACGAGTCCGCACAGCGACGTGACCATTCTCGCCGACAGCGTGGCCAGCCTGCGGCGCAGCCAGATCGCCAGCACCGCGGTGACCAGATCGAACGCGGCCAGCACGATGCTGTCGTAGCGGGAGAACGGGTAGTTCAGAATCACGCCGACGACGAGATCGGTGATCCGCATCGCCATCGACCCCACACACCAAACGGCGATGAGCAGCAAGCCATTTCGGGTCGTCGCGCGCCACGCGGACTCCTCCGTCGGCGAAGCGTTGCGGTGGTGGGCGAACAGCGCCCGCGGCGCGAAGAGCGCCGCGCCCGCCGCCCACGCCAGGTAGCCCTCGAACCCGACGCCTGCGGTGGACGTGTTCTGCGCGATGCCGTGGAATGCGTCGATGTCACGACCGGCGGGCAACAACCACACCAGGATCCCGGCGGCCAGCGTCGACGCGCCGAGCGCGATGATGGTCAGCCGGCTCGCCCGGGTGCTGCGCAGCAGCCACCGGGAGGCAACCAGAACGGCGACCAGGGCCACCACGCCGTACACCACGGCGGTCACGATCACGGCGATGTTCTGCTTGCCGAAATCCTGGGCGCCGCCCGTGGTTTGCAGCGCGTAACGGACGCGCCAGTACAGGTTGAACCCGAAGCTGAGCACCGCCGCGAGCATCGACAACGAGCCGATGACCCGCGCCGAGGAGTGCCAGCCGGTGGACTCGTCGCCCGCCGGAACCGGTCCGGTGAGCGCGCCCGTCGGCACCGCCTGGGCGCTCAACAGAGAACCGGCGATCCCGGCCCACGCCCCCGGCCCGACACCACCCGGCACGTTGACGGTGCCGCCGAAACGGACCGTCTCGTACGCGTCGAACACGACGAAGGCGAGCACCAGCAACAGGTAGGGGACGTTGAGCGCCAGGCGAAGCCGAGCGGCCCGCGCGGGGTTGAACCGCGCACCAGTCGAGCGCCAGGAACCGGCGATGGCGACGGCGACGACGGCAAGCACGGTCACCGCGATCAGCACCGCGGTCAGGGCCGAACTGCTGCCCGGGATTCCGACGCCGAAGTAGAGGTTCCACGGCAGAAACACCGCGAGGACCAGCAGTGCCACCGCGGCCAGGTCGCCGGCGACGTGCCGCTTCGTCCCGGCCGGGGCCGGCCCGGCGGCGCCAGTGGCGTGCGGGCGGATGATGCGGGTCCCCGGCGCTTGCTGGTCGTGAGCGCGGATGGGGCCGGTAGGCGCGTCGTCGCTGCTCTGGCTCACCATGCCCCCCGGGATTCAAGGACCGATACGCGTGGCGCAGTTTCGGATGTTCGGCCGGGCATTACCCGTCCGAGCCGAACGCACTGCTCGTTTGCGAACATATTCTCCGTTCGGACGCCGTGGCAGTGGCTGAGACCGGCCGCTGGGGCGCAGATGAATCCGCGGGGACCGTCCTGTCGTTCGAAAAGCTGGTTACGCTGCGCTAGTGAAGCTTGTCGCCTGAATGACTGACACTGCCAACGGTATCGCAAGTGTAGTGAAGCCGGGACATTGCTGGTCGCGGGGTAGCCGGGGTGAAGGAGAAGCGGGATGGACGTCGTTTTAGGGGTCGCGGTCACCGGCCCCGTCGCCCGCTTGGCGCTTGTCGGGGCGTCGGGCGCGCAGGGGGATGTGATCGACCAATCCGTCGTCGACCTCGCCGACAATCCGATCGGGACGCTGACCGAGACCGTGGTGGGGACGAATCGGCTGCTGGCCGACGAGAAGCACCGGCTGGTCGGCACCCGGGTGCTCTGGACCGACCATCCCGCCGCCGAGCGGCTGCGGCGGGCACTGGAGGATTCCGGCGTCCACAACGTCGCGGTGGTCTCGGAATCGCAGGCGGTGGCCGCCCTGATGCGCGCGGCCGGCCGGCCGGGCGCGGCGCTGGTGATGGACGACGCGACCGGGACGCTGTCGATGGTGGGCTCGGCCGATGGCGATCCGGATGCGCCGCCGACCGTGCTGGCCCGCCAGCCGCTGACGGGCGCCCAGGGCGGCGAGGCGACGTCCGCAATCCACACCATGATGGCGAACCTGGGCGCCCACCAGGACGCCCCGCAGGACGTCTACCTGCTCGGCGCTTCGCCGGATCTGAATCGGGTCGCCGACGAGCTTCGCGACGCGTCGACCATGCGGGTGCAGGTCGCCGATGACCCGACCTTCGCGCTCGCACGCGGCGCCGCCATCGCCGCCGCGCCGGCTGCGGCGCTCGCGGCCGGGGCGCTGGGTGATGCGACGGCCATGGCGCCGGCGGTGGGGCTGACCGGCGATGAGACCGCCATGGCTCCCGCGGCCGGGGATGCCACCGCGATGGCGCCGGCGGCGGGGGATGCCACCGCGATGGCGCCGGCGGCCGGGCTCACCGGTGACGAGACGGCCGCGGCGCCGGCATCGGAGTTCGGCGATCCGAACGCTGGAGACCAACAGCTGGCCTATTCGATGGCCGATGAGGGCGAGCACTACCCCGGCGAGTTCGACGAGTACGACCCCGAACTCGACGACTACGAGTACGGCGACGACGGCTTCGACGAGGCCGACGCCAAGCTGTCGCGGCGATCGTTGGTGATCGGCAACGCCGTCGTCGCCTTCGCGGTCGTCGGATTGGCGTCGCTGGCCACGGCGATCGCGGTCGCCGTCGAGCCCACCGCCAGCCGGCAGCCGGTGGTGGGGGTCCAGAACGGCACCCCGGGCAAGTTCATGCCGATCCTGCCGGTCCAGCAGCAGGCGCCGCTGCCGCCGCCCCCGGCCGATGCGCCCAACGCCGGATTCCAGGGCGGCACCGTCCCGGCTCCGAACAACCCGATCCCGCAGCAGGTCGCGCCGCCGGCCGTTCCCGAGGCCCCGGTCAACCCCGGCGTCGTTCCCAATCCCGATCCGGGTTGGGCGCCTCGCCCGAATCCCATTGTGCCCGTTCCTATTCCGATTCCCATCCCGATTCCGGGCTGGGGACCGAACTACCCGCCCTACAACCCTCCCTACACGCCTCCGACGACGACGTATTCGCCGCCGACCACCACGTACGAGCCGCCGACGACGACGTATTCG
>DASTKA010000513.1:0-5388 GCA_035716165.1 Mycobacterium sp.
TGCTCACTCGACTTCGGTGCCTGATGCTCGTCTCGTTCGCATCACGTCGTTCTGCTCACTCGACCTCGGCGGCCGCCTGATAGCGGGGAAATACCCCCATGGGAGCGGGCAGCGCCGTACCGGGCTTCAGGCGGGTGCCGACGGCGGCAAACGCTCGTTCATCTTGCGGCTGGCCGAGCAGATCCAGCAGTTTGCCGCCCGATTCGGGCATGACGGGCTGGACGAGCAGCGCGGCGATGCGGACCGCCTCGCAGGTGACGTACAAGACGGTGCGGAACCGCGCCTGATCGGACTCGGATTCGCTCTTGCGCAACACCCACGGCTGCTGCGCCGAGAAGTACCTGTTTGCCTCGCCGAGCATCAGCCAGATCGCTTCGAGGGCCAGGTGCATCGCCTGCGCGTCGAAATTGGCGCGCACACGCTCCAATAAGCCGTCGGCCGCCCCGAGCAATTCGGTGTCGGCGGCGATGAGCTCGCCGGGTTCGGGAACGACACCATCCAGGTTCTTGGCGATCATCGACAACGACCGCTGGGCCAGGTTGCCCAGTTCGTTGGCCAGGTCGGAGTTGATCCGGGTGACGACGGCCTCTTCGCTGAAGCTGCCGTCCTGGCCGAACGGCACTTCCCGCAGCAGGAAGTAGCGCACTTGATCCACGCCGAACGTGTCGATCAGGTTTACCGGGTCGACGACGTTGCCCACCGACTTGCTCATCTTCTCGCCGCGGTTCAGCAGGAACCCGTGCGCGAAAACCCTTCGCGGCAACTCGATTCCGGCGGACATGAGAAACGCCGGCCAGTACACGGTGTGGAACCGGATGATGTCCTTGCCGATCATGTGCAGGTCGGCCGGCCAGTAGCGGCGGAACCGCTCGGATTCGGTGTCCGGGTAGCCGACTCCGGTCAGGTAGTTGGTCAGCGCGTCGACCCAGACGTACATCACGTGGTCGGGATGCTCGGGCACCTGCACGCCCCAGTCGAACGAGGTGCGCGAGATGGACAGATCGCGCAAACCGCCCGAGACGAAGCTGACCACCTCGTTGCGGCGCCCGTCGGGCGCGATGAAGTCCGGGTTCGCCTCGTAGTGGGCCAGCAGCTTGTCGGTGTACGCCGAGAGCCGGAAGAAGTAGGTCTGCTCCTCGGTCCAGGTCACCGGGGCGCCCGTCTCCACGGCCAGGCGGGTCCCGTCGTCGAGGAGTTGGGTTTCCGATTCGACGAAGAATCGTTCATCGCGCACCGAGTACCAGCCCGAGTACGTGTCCAGGTAGATGTCACCGGCCGCCGACATCCGGCGCCAGATCTCTTTCGACGCCTCGTGGTGGTCGGGATCGGTGGTACGGATGAAGCGGTCGAAGGAGATGTTCAATCGCTCCTGCAGGCGCTGGAACGCATCGGAGTTGCGCCGGGCCAGCTCGGCCGTCGGGATGCCCTCGGCCGCCGCGGTTTCGACCATCTTGAGGCCGTGCTCGTCGGTGCCGGTCAGAAACCGCACATCGAACCCGTCGAGCCGCTTGAACCGGGCGATCGCGTCGGTCGCGATGTACTCGTACGCGTGCCCGATATGCGGATCGCCATTGGGGTAGGTGATCGCGGTGGTGACGTAATAGGGCCTCATCGGCCCCAACTCTATTGGTGGGCCCCCTATTGTGTGCGCGTGACTTCCAAACGTCAGCCGCCCCCGGCTCCCGAGCCGTTGAGCCCGCTGGTCGATGCGCACACCCACCTGGACGCGTGTGGCGCCACCGACGCCGAGGGTGTGCGGGCCATCGTGGACCGCGCCGCCGCGGTCGGCGTGGGCGCGGTCGTCACGATCGCCGACGACCTCGAGTCGGCGCGCTGGGTCACCCGCGCCGCCGAGTGGGACCCGCGGGTCTATGCGGCGGTGGCCTTGCACCCGACCCGCGCCGACGCGCTCGACGACGCGGCCCGCGCCGAAATCGAGCGTCTGGTGGCCCGCCCCAGGGTGGTGGCCGTCGGCGAGACCGGCCTGGACCTGTATTGGCCCGGGCGTCTGGACGGCTGTGCCGAGCCGGCGGTGCAGCGGGAGGCCTTCGCCTGGCATATCGACCTGGCGAAGCGCTGCGGCAAGCCGCTGATGATCCACAACCGGGACGCCGACGCCGAGGTGCTCGACGTGCTGGCGGCCGAGGGCGCTCCCGACGCCGTGATCTTCCACTGCTTTTCCTCCGGCGCCGCAATGGCCCGCCGCTGCCTGGACGCGGGGTGGCTGCTGAGCCTGTCCGGCACCGCGAGCTTCCGCAATGCGCACGCCCTGCGCGAAGCCGTTGCGTTGATACCGCCGGAGCAACTGCTGGTGGAAACCGATGCGCCATTCTTGACGCCGCATCCCTATCGGGGGACGGCGAATGAGCCGTATTGCCTTCCTTATACTGTTCGGGCGATCGCCGAACTGGTGAATCGTCGCCCAGAAGAGCTGGCCGAGATAACCACGGGCAATGCTCAACGGGTGTATGGATTGGCCACTGTTTGAGGCCGATAAGCGAGTGATGCTTATAACATCATCGCTCCGGAGTTGCCGAACATTGACCGGTTCGTTACCGTCTTGTGATCGAACGGTTGGGCCCTAGGGGGCCCTTATTTATGACTTGCTGCTGAATGAGTGGTTGTTGAGGGTTGGGTAACGCGCGTTGAGTGTATTGACGAAACTTCATCAGAATCCTTCGCCAATGTTGCGTCTCGTGGTCGGAGGCCTGCTGGTAGTCCTGGCATTCGCGGGCGGATACGCCGTCTCGGTCTGCAAGACGGTGACATTGACCGTCGACGGGGTCGCCATGCAGGTGACCACCATGAAGTCTCGGGTGGTCGACGTCGTGGAGGAGAACGGTTTCGCGATCGACGAACGCGACGACCTGTATCCCGCCGGTGATGTCGCGGTGCACGACGCCGGCAAGATCGTCCTGCGGCGCAGCCGCCCGCTGCAGATCTCGTTGGACGGCCACGACACCAAGCAGGTGTGGACCACCGCGTCCACCGTCGACGAGGCGCTGGCCCAGCTGGCGATGACCGACACCGCTCCCGCCGCGGCCAACCGCGGCAGCCGCGTTCCGCTGGCCGGGATGGCGCTGCCCGTCGTCAGCGCCAAGACGGTCCGCATCAACGACGGCGGGGCGATCCGCAATGTGCACCTGGCGGCGCCGAATGTCGCCGGCCTGCTCAGCGCCGCCGGCGCGCCGCTGCTCGAAAGCGACCAGGTGGTCCCCGCCGCGACGGCGCCGATCGTTGACGGGATGGAAGTTCAGGTGACCCGCAACCGTATTCAGCAGGTCACCGAGCGCATGCCGCTGCCGCCCAACGCCCGTCGTATCGAAGACCCCGGCATGAACATGAGCCGTCAGGTGGTCGAAGATCCGGGCAGCCCGGGCACGCAGGACGTCACCTTCTCGGTGGCGACCGTCAACGGCGTCGAGACCGGTCGGCTGCCGATCGCCAACACGGTGATCACGCCGGCCCGCGACTCGGTGGTCCGTATCGGCACCAAGCCCGGCACCGAGGTTCCTCCGGTCAGCGACGGCTCCATCTGGGACGCGATCGCGAGCTGCGAGGCCGGTGGAAACTGGGCGATCAACACCGGTAACGGGTATTACGGCGGTGTGCAGTTCGACCAGAGCACCTGGGAGCGAAACGGTGGGTTGCGGTTCGCCTCCCGCGCCGACCTCGCCTCCCGCGAGGAGCAGATCACCGTTGCCGAGGTGACCCGAGAGCGCCAGGGTTGGGGCGCGTGGCCAGTGTGCAGCGGAAGAGCTGGTGCACGCTGACGATCCGGCTGCTCGGGCGCACCGAGATCAGGCGGCTGGCCAAAGAACTCGAATTTCGGCCACGGAAATCGCTCGGCCAGAATTTCGTCCACGACGCCAACACGGTGCGCCGGATAGTTTCGGCCTCCGGGGTGAGCCGGGCTGATCACGTCCTCGAAGTCGGGCCCGGGCTGGGTTCGCTCACCCTGGCATTGCTCGACCGAGGCGCCGCCGTCACCGCCGTCGAAATCGACCCGGTACTGGCAGAACGGCTGCCCCAGACGGTCGCCGAGCACTCCAATAGCGAGATCCAGCGCCTGACGGTGATCAACCGGGACGTGCTGACCCTTCGCCGCGACGAGCTGGCCGTGCAGCCGAGCGCGCTGGTCGCCAACCTGCCGTACAACGTCGCGGTGCCGGCGCTGTTGCACCTGCTTGCCGAGTTCCCGTCCATTCAGGTCGTGACGGTCATGGTGCAGGCCGAGGTCGCCGAGCGCCTGGCCGCCGAGCCGGGCGGCAAGGAGTACGGCGTGCCGAGCGTCAAAGTGCGCTTCTTCGGCCGGGTTCGCCGTTGCGGCACGGTGTCGCCGACGGTTTTCTGGCCGATTCCCCGCGTCTACTCCGGGCTCGTGCGCATCGACCGGTACGCGAGCTCGCCCTGGCCCACCGACGAAGCCTTCCGCCGCCAGGTGTTCCAGCTCGTCGACATCGCGTTCGGGCAGCGGCGCAAGACCTGTCGCAACGCGTTCGTGGCCTGGGCCGGTTCGGGCAACGAATCGGCGGACCGGTTGCTGGCCGCCAGCATCGACCCCGCGCGCCGCGGTGAGACGCTGTCGATCGAGGACTTCGTGCGACTGTGGCAGCGGTCCGCCGATCGGGTCGACGGCACGACCGGGACGGGTCCGCAGACGGCCGGACACGGCGCCTCTGCCGGCTGACGGCGAGCCGTCGGGGCGCCATTGTGTTGGTTGGCCGGTAGCAGCGATAGTCTGCTGCGGTGTCCGCGTCTGACGGCAATACCGCCGCACAGTGGGTTCCCACCGGGTCGGTCACTGTCCGGGTGCCCGGGAAAGTCAACCTTTATCTGGCGGTCGGTGACCGCCGCGAGGACGGCTATCACGAGCTGAACACGATTTTCCAGGCCGTTTCACTGCTTGACGAGGTGACGGTCCGCAACGCCGACGTCCTCTCGCTCGAGATCGTCGGCGAGGGCGCCGAGAAACTGCCCACCGACGAACGCAACCTCGCCTGGCAGGCCGCCGAGCTGATGGCCGAACACGTCGGCCGGGCGCCGGACGTGTCGATCATGATCGACAAATCCATCCCGGTGGCCGGCGGCATGGCCGGTGGTAGCGCCGACGCGGCGGCCGTGCTGGTCGCGATGAACTCGCTGTGGGAACTCAACGTGCCCCGTCGCGATCTGCGCATGCTGGCCGCTCGCCTGGGCAGCGACGTGCCGTTCGCGCTGCATGGCGGAACCGCGTTGGGCACCGGCCGCGGCGAAGAATTGGCGACGGTGTTGTCCCGCAACACCTTTCACTGGGTGTTGGCGTTCGCCGACAGCGAGTTGCTGACGCCGGATGTCTTCGCCGAACTGGACCGGCTGCGGGAGGCGGGGAAACCGCCCCGGCTGCCC
>DASTKA010000514.1:0-2800 GCA_035716165.1 Mycobacterium sp.
TTGGTCGGCATCACCTGCACCGGATCGAACGTCACCGGCAGGTCGTAGATCACCACGTATTTGTCGGTCAGGGAGAAGTCGTGCATCATCGGCGACCCCGACACCTCGATGTCGACGGTGCGGCGGGCGCGGCCGGCGGTATCGATCACCGAGTACTGCACCGTCCGTCCGCGGGTGAAGGCGTAGGACACCGCATGCAGTTCGCCGGTGCGGGGATCGCGGTGCGGATGGGCGGTATAGCCCCCGAACAGCATGCCGTTGAAATCGCACGGCCCCTCGGTGTCCAGCTCGTCGGTCAGCCGGTAATTCGCCCCGCCCCCCTCGACGAGCGCGAGCGTTTGCCCGGCATGGCTCAGCACATTGGTGTTCGGGCCGACGGACAGCATTCCGGCGCGCGGGTCCAGCCCCTGGGGCGGCCGCTCGGCCAATGCCCTGCACACGTGCGGGGTGCGCACCCAGCGGTTGCGGTACCAGCGGGCCTGCCCGTCGCTCAGCGCCACCCCGTGCACCATGCCGTCGCCGCTGAACCAGTGGTAGACGGCCGGGTCCACCTCGGCGACCGGGTTCGGCCCGTTGCGCAGGTAGCGGCCGTCCAGGTGTTCGGGGATGCGTCCGGTGACGGGCAGATCGTGTGCGGTGACCTCCGCGCTCACGGGCGCCAGGAAGTCCTCCAGGTAGGGGTTGCCGGGCTTGGCGGTTGCCGTGGTCGCCATCGTTGAGCTCCTATAACATTGTTATTTCGAAGTTATTGGCACGCTACGCTCTCGATGGGAAGATGGCAACGATGACTGCAGACCATCAGCGCAGCGTTCGCGACGAGATGCTGCACGCCGCGGTGGGCCTGCTCGACGAGCACGGGCCCGACGCACTGCAGACGCGCAAGCTGGCCGGGGCCGCGGGCACCTCCACGATGGCGGTGTACACGCATTTCGGCGGCATGCGCGGGCTGATCGCCGAGTTGGCTGAGGAGGGCCTGCGGCAGTTCGACGCCGCCCAGACGGTACCGCGGACCGCCGACCCGGTAGCCGACTTGTTTGCCATCGGTGCGGCCTACCGCCGCTACGCCATCGAGCGACCACACATGTACCGGCTGATGTTCGGCAGCACCAGCGCACACGGCATCAACGCGCCCGCCCGCAATGTCCTGACGCTCACGGTCGCCGAGATCGAGCGGCACCACCCCAGCTTTGCCCATGTGGTGCGCGTGGTGCGCCGGTGCATCCTGGCCGGCCGGATCACCGCTGAATCCGCCGACGACGACGCGTCCGTCGTGGCCACCGCCGCTCAGTTCTGGGCGCAGACACACGGCTTCGTGATGCTCGAACTGGCCGGGTATTACGGCGACGACGGCTCGGCGGTCGCGCCGGTGTTCGACGCAATGACCTCGAATCTACTTGTCGCCCTTGGGGATTCACCCGAGCAGGCGGCGCGTTCGCTGCACTCGGTTGAACGCACGAAACCCCCGGGACGGTGATCCCGGGGGTTTACGCGCAGTGCCTTACTTGACGGTGACGGTGGCGCCGGCGGCCTCGAGCTTGGCCTTGGCCTCGTCGGCGGCCTCCTTGGCCACCTTCTCGAGCAGCGGCTTGGGCGCGCCGTCGACCAGGTCCTTGGCCTCCTTGAGGCCCAGGCCGGAGACGATCTCGCGGACCACCTTGATGACGCCGATCTTCTTGTCACCGGCGGCCTCGAGGATCACGTCGAATTCCGACTGCTCCTCGGCGGCCTCGGCTGGCGCGCCACCGGCGGCGCCACCGGCAGCGGCTACGGCGACCGGAGCGGCCGCGGTGACCTCGAAGGTCTCCTCGAACTTCTTCACGAAGTCGGAGAGCTCCAGCAGGGTCATTTCCTTGAAGGCGTCGAGCAGGTCGTCGCTGGACAGCTTTGCCATGGGATGTGGGTCCTTCCTTGTTTTTCCAGGTTCGGAGGTTGGTTGTTATTCGGCTTCGGCCGGGGTTTCCGGCGCCTCGGTGGCTGCTTCCGAAGCTGGTTCCGGGGTGGATTCCGCGGCGGGCTCCGCAGCGGCGACGGGCTCTGCGGCAGCGGCGGGAGCTGCCGGAGCTTCAGAGGCCTTCTTCTCTTGCAGGGCGGCCGCGAGCCGGGCGATCTGCGAAGCCGGGGCGTTGAACAGCCCGGCCGCCTTGGCCTGGTTGCCCTTCATCGCGCCGGCCAGCTTGGCCAGCAGCACCTCGCGCGACTCGAGGTCGGCGATGCGCTCGACTTCTGCGACCGTCAGCGCACGGCCGTCCATGTAGCCGCCCTTGATGACCAGCGCCTTGTGCTCCTTGGCGAAGGTCTTGATGGCCTTGGCGGCGTCGACCGCTTCCCCGGTGACGAACGCGATGGCCGTCGGGCCGGCGAAGAGCTCGTCGAGCCCCTCGACCCCGGCCTCCGAAGCCGCGCGCTTGACCAGCGTGTTCTTGGCCACCGAGTAGGTGGCCGCCCCGTTGAGCGAGCGCCGCAGCTCGGCCAGGTGGGCGACCGTGAGACCGCGGTACTCCGTGATCAGGGTCGCGGTCGATTCCTTGAACTGCTCGGCGATGTCTGCAACGGCGGTGGCTTTGTCAGCCCTGGCCATGCCTACCTCCTGAAGTGAAGTCAATGGTCTCGAGTCCCCCGGAGAACGACGAACGCCCCGGCGCAGAAGCGGCCGGGGCGTGAACATGCCGGCGCGAGCCGGCGCTGATGCCTCGTCCTCCTGCGTGGGCCGCCGGGATGCTCCCGGACCTTCAACCGATTGCTCGGTGACCGACGGTCTTCGGTGGATCGGCCAACAGAATAGCGCGACGTGGCGCGGTCA
>DASTKA010000515.1:0-3052 GCA_035716165.1 Mycobacterium sp.
CACCTGCTTCGCCCGCTGCGCGAGGTGATGTGGGGGCACGACGAAAACCTCTTGAACAGCACAGAATTCGCGCAACCCGCGCTGTTCGCGGTGGAAGTCGCGTTGTTCCGGCTGCTTGAATCCTGGGGTGTGCGGCCCGACTTCGTGATGGGCCACTCGATCGGGGAGTTGGCGGCCGCGCACGTCGCCGGTGTGCTGTCCCTCGAGAACGCCGCGGTGCTGGTGGCGGCGCGGGGCCGATTCATGCAGGCGCTGCCCGAGGGCGGCGCGATGGTCGCGGTGCAGGCCACGGAAGAAGAGGTGCGGCCGCTGCTGGCGCCCTCCGAATCAGCCGGCGTGGGTATCGCCGCGGTCAATGCGCCCACCTCGGTGGTGATTTCGGGCGCCGAAGACGCGGTGACCGCGATCGCGGACCGGCTCCGCACCGACGGCCACCGTGTGCATCGGCTTTCCGTGTCGCACGCCTTCCACTCCCCGTTGATGGATCCGATGATCGACGAATTCGGCACCGTCGCAGCCGGGCTGGCCATCGGCAAGCCCACCATTCCGATCGTGTCGAACTTGACCGGACAATTGGCGGGCGACGACTTCGCGTCGGCGGCGTACTGGAAGCGACACGTGCGCGAGGCGGTGCGATTCGCCGACAGCGTGCGTTTCGTGCACTCGGCGGGCGCAACCCGCTTCCTCGAGGTCGGGCCGGGCAGCGGCCTGACGGCATCGATCGAAGAAACGCTGGCTTCCGATTCGATGGCAGCCCCGGTGACCACGATGTCCGCCCTCCGCAGGGACCGCCCGGAGCCTGTCACCCTGGTCGATGCCGTCGCGCAGGGATACGTCGCCGGAATGGATGTGGACTGGCGCGGAGCTTTGGGCGACGGCAGCCTCGTCGAGCTGCCCACGTATGCCTTTGACCGGCGGCGCTTTTGGCTCGCTGCCGACGGGGCCCCGGCCGACGCCGCGGGCCTGGGCCTGGCCGCCGGCGAGCACGCCCTGCTGGGCGCGGTGGTGGAATTGCCGGCCACCGGCGGAGTGGTGCTGACCGGCCGGTTGTCGCCCGGCACGCAGGGCTGGTTGGCCGACCACGCGGTCGGCGGTGTGGTGCTGTTCCCCGGCGCGGGGTTTGTCGAGTTGGCGATCCGCGCCGGTGACGAGGTGGGTTGCGGAGTGGTCGACGAGCTGAATCTGGCGGCGCCGCTGGTGCTGCCGGCCGGTGGGTCGGTCGCCGTTCAGGTCGTGGTTGGCGGCCCCGATGACTCGGGCGCCCGTGCGGTGTCGGTGTTTTCGCGGGCCGAAGCGGGCTCGGGCTGGTCGCTGCATGCCGAAGGTGTGTTGCGGGCGGGGTCGGTGCAGCCGAGCGCGGACCTGTCGGCGTGGCCGCCGGTGGGTGCGGTCCCGGTGGACGTCGGCGACGGATACGAAAAACTGGCCGAACGGGGTTACGGGTACGGGCCCGCGTTCCGCGGCCTGACGTCGATGTGGCGCCGCGGGGACGAAGTCTTCGCCGAGGTGTCGCTCCCCGCCGACGCCGGGGTCTCGCCGGCCGGGTTCGGGGTCCACCCGGCGATGCTCGACGCGGCATTGCACGCGGTCATGTTGGCCTCCGACAGTGACGAACTGCCCGAAGGCTCGATGCTGGTTCCGTTCTCCTGGCAGCGGGTGTCGTTGCACGCCGCGGGGGCGGGCGCGGTGCGCGCACGGATCGTGCCGGTCAGCCCCTCCACCGTGTCGATCGAATTGGCCGACGGGCTGGGGCTGCCGGTGCTCTCGGTGGCGTCGATGGTCGCCCGCCCGGTCACCGACAAGCAGCTGCTGGCGGCGGTGTCGAATTCGGGACCGGACCGGCTCTTCGAGGTCATCTGGTCGGCTCAGCCATCAGCGGCGGTGCAGCCGGTCTCCCTGTCCGCCTGGGGCGCACCGGAATTGGACGATACCGAGGCCGAGCGGTCGGCGGTGCTGTTCGAATCGCAGCCGGTGTCCGGCGACGTCATCAGCGAGGTGTACGCGGCGACGCGAGCGGTGCTGCCCGTGCTGCAGTCGTGGTTGTCCCGCGACGGCGGGGGAACGCTCGTCGTGGCGAGCCGGGGCGCGATGACGCTGCCGGGGGAGGACGTCACCGATCTGGCGGGCGCCGCGGTCTGGGGTCTGGTGCGCTCGGCCCAGACCGAACATCCCGGACGAATCGTGCTCGTCGACACCGACGCGCCCCTGGATTCCGACGCGATAGCGGCGGTTCTGGCGCTCGGCGAGCCGCAGGCGATACTGCGCAACGGGACGGTCTACACCGCGCGGGTCCTCGGCAGCCGCGCCGTCGGCGGCCTGTTGCTGCCGCCCGACGACGGACCGTGGCGACTCGGCATGAGCAGCTACGGCACGATCGAGAATCTGCGGATCGAGCGCATTCCCGACGCCGACGCGCCGCTGGGCCCCGGTCAGGTGCGAGTCGCGCTGTCGGCCATCGCGGCCAACTTCCGCGACGTCATGATCGCGTTGGGCCTCTATCCCGACCCCGAGGCGATCATGGGCATCGAGGCCTCCGGCGTGGTGATCGAAACTGCTTCGCGGGATGGGCGTTTCGCCGTGGGCGACCTCGTCATGGGTCTGTTCCCGGACGGCACCGGAACCATCGCCAGGACCGACCAGCGCCTGCTGGTCAAGGTGCCGCCCGGATGGTCACACACCGCCGCCGCGACGGCGTCGGTGGTGTTCGCCACGGCGAATTACGCGCTGGTGGACCTGGCCGGCGCCAAGCCCGGTCAGCGGGTGCTGGTGCATGCCGCCGCCGGCGGGGTCGGGATGGCCGCGGTTCAGCTGGCCCGCCACATCGGTCTGGAAGTGTTCGCGACCGCCAGCCGCGGAAAGTGGGACACTTTGCGGGCCATGGGGTTTGACGATGACCACATCAGGGACTCACGAAGCCTGGAATTCGAAGAGAAGTTCCGGGCCGTCACCGGTGGGCGGGGCATGGATGTGGTGCTCGACTCGCTGTCCGGCGATTTCGTCGATGCGTCCCTGCGCCTGATGGCGCCCGGCGGGGTCTTCTTGGAGATGGGCA
>DASTKA010000516.1:0-3977 GCA_035716165.1 Mycobacterium sp.
CCAAGCGTCTCGCGGTGTTGGCCGAGCAGGTGAGCGATGGCGCCGGCGTCGGTGAAGCCACCCACGGTGTCCGTGGAGCGCGCGGCCCAGTCGCCGGTCATCACCAAGGCGGCGGCGCCGACCACCACCACGAAGGCGCCCAGCACGGTGTCCGCGCGTTCGTAACCCATGAACCGGGGCGTGATCCGCTTGTCGACGACGTTGGACTGCTGAAAAAACAGCTGCCACGGCGCCACCGTGGTGCCGACGATGGCGATGATCAGCAGCACCGCATCCGAACTGATCCCGCCCGAAATGCCGGGCACGACAAAGGACTTGGCCGCATGCACCCACTGCGGATGTGACATCAACAGCATGGGTATCTGCAGCAGCGTGACGGCGATGAACACGAACATGGCCCGCTCCCAGCGCCGGAAGCTGCCGCTGGCCATGATCGCCACCAACGCCACCGCCGAGATCGGTACCACAACGTATTTGGAGACGCCGATGTATTCGGCGGCCAGGCTGATGCCGATGAACTCGGTGACGATCGTCAAGAAGTTGAGCAAGAACAGATCCCCGACCGAAAACCAGCCCCAGCCGCGGCCGAAGCGTTCGTTGATCAGCCGCGCATGTCCAACCCCGGTAACCGCGCCGAGCCGGACCACCATTTCTTGGTTGACGATGAGCACGGGGATCAGCAGCAGCAACACCCACAGCAGTGAGTAGCCGTAGTTCTGGCCGGCTTGGGCGTAGGTGGCCACCCCACCCGCGTCGTTGTCGCCGACCATCACGATGATTCCGGGCCCGACGATGGCGAGCAGGGTCAGCAACCGCGTCCGCCAGGTCCGGGCATGCTCGGTTTCCCCGACGCTGATGCGCCCGAACGCGCCCTCGATATCACCCAGATGCGCGCTGTCCAGCACCGCAGTGCGCCTGGCAGGCGGCGGCTCGGAGCGCTGAACCTCCTGCGCGTCGGCCCGAGTGGTGTTCTCCCCGCCGGAGGTCACTGCGCGCTTCCGCTCGACGGCGTGTCACGGTCATCGGCGTCGGCGAGTTCGCGGATGGGGCGCGGTGCGGGCTCCCGGCGGCGCCAGTCTTCGGGAATGGTCGCCTCCAGCACATCGTCGACGGTCACCACGCCGAGTAGGCGGTCCTGCTCGTCGACGACGGGGATGGAGTAGAGATTGAAATCGGCCATCAGCAGCGCGATGTCGGTCAGGTCCGCGTCGGGGTTCACCCGCACCGGGTCGGAATCCATCAGGGCCGCAAGGGTTTCGGTGGGATCGACCTGCAAAAGGGTGATCACCGAAACGACGCCGTCAAGACGTTTCTCCTCATCGAGCACGTGCACCTTGATGAGCGCTTCCGGCTGGATGCTGCGCGACGCGGCGATCAGCGCCAACGCCTCGCCCGCGGTGGCGGTCGCCGAGCATGTCACGGAGTCGACATTCATGAGGCCGCCGGCGCTTTCGGGGTTGAACCCCATCAGCGTGATGACTTTGGTGCGTTGCGGCCCGGGCATCAGTTCGAGCACCCGTCGTCGCCGTGACTGGCGCAGGTCGGCGATCGCGTCGGCCGCGTCGTCGGCCCGCATCCGGCCCAGCAGGGCGGCGACCTCGTTGTCCGGCATGCCGTCGAGCAGCCGGCTGGCCTTTTCCGGGTCCAGCTCTTCGAAGACGTCGGCTTCCAATTCCGGGTCGCTGTGCACCCGGTCCAGGATCTCGCCGCCCTCGGCCTTGTCCGCCTCCTCGAGAAGATCGGCGATCTCGGCGGCCTTGAGGTCACCGAATCGGTCCGAGAGGCGCCGGACGGCATCGGAGCGGGCGTGGCCGATCAGCGGCTCGAATGCCTTCCAATCGCGGGACGCGTGCCCACCCGAGTGCTTGATCAGCCCGAACAACCGCGGTGGCCGTCGAGTGTCCAGGCGGGTGACCATCCAGCCCTCGCCGGTCTGTTCCAGCTCGACGTCGTAGGCGCGCACCAACTCCACGGTGGCCACGTCGATCAACCGGTGGCCCAATACATCGGCGCGCAACAGCACCTCACCCTCGCGGCGTTCAAACCCACGAAGGTCAACCTTGTTCTTGGTCAACAGAACTCGGTCCCCCGAGTACGCGTCGATGGTCTTGTCACCGATGAAGACCCGGCGCCCGCCGACCCCGGCCACGATCCCGGCCACCAGCGGATACTTCTCGGCTCCCCGCAGCCGCACGATCACGTCCTCCACCCGGCCCACCGTTTCACCGGAGCGCGCCAGCACCGGTGCGCGCAACAGCTGCGAGAGGTGGATGACTGGCTGCCCGGTGCGCGGCTTGGACGTCTTTTCCGATGTGCCCACGATCCCTCCTGCGGTACGACCGAACCCGCGGACAACCTACCCCGAAACCAAGTATTGCGGCGCATGCGGCTTCAAATCGGACTTATCGGTGACGCAAGCATCGTCGTGACCGTCTCGGCCGCCAGAGCATACGCGCCCGCCGCTCGGGGCGACTACCACCAATAGGTAAATTGCAGAAGGCTATTGGGGTTCTGCGTCGATTCCGACGGCACCGCGCACCGGGTCGGCTCACGCTCGAGCTGATCTCAGGCCTTCTCCGTTGTGTGCGACGGTTTTTCGTCGGCTGGCGGGGCATAGCTGGCCTGGCTGCGCGCCAGCGCCACCGTCGCAGCCCCCATCAGCCCCACCGATAGACCCAAGGCCAGCCAGCCTATGTCGTTGGTGTGCAGCGTCTCACCCAGCACGGTGACGCCGAGCACCGACCCGACGATGGGCTCGGCGACGGTGACCGCGGGCAGCGACGCTGTCAGCGGGCCGGCCCGAAACGCCGACTGCTCCCAGGCGGTCGCCGCGATCGCCAGCACCACCCACACGTACAACTCAGGTGCGCGCAATAGCGCCGGGATACCGTGGCCGAGTTGGTCGACCACGCCTTTGGTCAACACCGAAAACAGCCCCCACAGTGAGCCGGACATCAGGCCCAGCAGCATCGCACCGACCGAACCCGGGAACATTCGCGCGCCGATCACGCACAGGATCAACGCCGGAACCATGACCAACGCCACGACCGTCCAGGTCTGCACCGATCCGCGCGGCGTGCCCTGCTGAGGGTCGCCGACCGTCACCACCACCGCAACCGCGGCGGCAAGCAGCACAGCCCAAATCCCTTGCTGGCGTGTGATTCTGCGGTGGTTGACCCTGGCGCTGATGAGCAAGGCGAACAGCAACGACGTCACCAACAGCGCCTGCACCAGCACCACCGAACCCAGTCCCAGGGCCGCGGCCTGGAACCCGAAGCCGGCGGCGGCCACCAGGCTGCCCGTCCACCACTGCTTGTCACACAGCAGCCGGCGAAACAGCGCGAAGGTGCCGACCGGTTTATCGGTGACCTGCTGAGCGGATCGTTGCTGGATGACGTCTCCGGCCCCCACCACCAGCGCGGCCGCCAGCGCGAGCAGCGCGGCAATGGCTGTTCGGCTCACGACTCGGCCACGTCAGCTGTTGCGGCGAATCTTGAGCGCCGTGGTGATCATGGGGATCTGCAGCGGCAACCGGGCCAGGGCGACGATCCGCATCGGCCAAGGCTTGGTCCACCACAACCGGACCATGTTGACGTTGCCCGGGAAGACGCCGATGAACAGCGCCACGGCGGCCAGCGCGGCGGATCGCCGGGTGTTTCGCGGCACCAGCAACGCCCCGATCGTGAGCTCGGCCACGCCCGACCCGTAGGTATAGAGGCGCGGGCTGCCCGGCAACTCGACCGGAATGATGGAGTCGAACGGTTTGGGCGCAAGGAAATGCAGGGTGCCAATGCCGAGCAGCATCCCCGCGACACGGTAGGCGAGTTGCTCGTTAGCGTCGCGGCCGGCGAGGGGTCTGGTTGTCATTGAGCCATTGTGCCCATAGCGACCATCGCTCACGGGCGGTCGGCGTCGGTATAGCGGATGATGCCTCCCCCTATTGCTGACCGCGTGTACTAACCGCTTAATTGTTAGCG
>DASTKA010000517.1:0-4264 GCA_035716165.1 Mycobacterium sp.
CGCGCTGGCCGAACAGCTCGGCCCCGACACGCTGATCATCGACTGCGGCGCCGACTTCCGCCTCACCGACGCCGACGCGTGGGAGCGGTTCTACGGATCGCCACACGCCGGCAGCTGGCCTTACGGATTGCCGGAGTTGCCCGGCGCGCGCGAGCGCCTGCGCGGCGCGCGCCGCATCGCGGTTCCGGGCTGTTACCCGACCGCGGCGCTGCTGGCATTGCTGCCCGCGGTGGCCGAGGACCTCATCGAGCCCGCCGTCACCGTGGTCGCTGTCAGCGGCACCTCCGGGGCCGGCCGCGCCGCCAAGACCGACCTGCTGGGCGCAGAGGTCATCGGCTCGGCGCGGGCCTACAACATCGCCGGTGCGCACCGGCACACCCCCGAGATCGCCCCGGGCCTGGGTGCCGTCACCGGCCGCGACGTCACGGTGTCGTTCACCCCGGTGCTCATCCCTACGTCGCGCGGCATCCTGGCCACCTGTACCGCGCGCACCCGCGCGCCACTGTCCCAGTTGCGGGAAGCCTACGAAAAGGCTTACCACGCAGAGCCTTTCATCTACCTGATGCCCGAGGGGCAACTGCCACGCACCGGGGCGGTGATCGGCAGCAACGCTGCGCACATCGCCGTCGCGGTGGACGAGGCGGCCCAGACATTCGTCGCGATCGCCGCGATCGACAACCTGGTCAAGGGGACGGCCGGTGCCGCGGTGCAGTCGATGAACCTGGCGCTGGGTTGGCCGGAGACCGAAGGCCTTTCGGTGCTCGGGGTGGCGCCATGACGTGCGCCGGCGACGATGATGCCGGCGTAGCCGGGACAGGAGGAGTGGCGCCATGACGCGGGCTGCCGCGCAAGCCCGGCTGCTGCGCGAACAGGGCGTCACCGCGCCTGCCGGGTTCCGCGCCGCCGGCATCGCCGCCGGCATCAAGGCGTCGGGCAACCGCGATCTCGCCCTGGTCTTCAACGAAGGCCCCGACTACGCGGCGGCCGGCGTGTTCACCCGCAACAAGGTCAAAGCCGCACCGGTGCTGTGGAGCCGGCAGGTGCTGAGCAGCGGCGCGCTGCGCGCGGTGATTCTGAACTCCGGCGGCGCCAACGCCTGCACCGGACCGGGCGGGTTCCAGGACACCCACGCCACCGCCGAGGCCGTCGCGGCCGCCTTGTCGGACTGGGGAACCGAGACCGGGGCCATCGAGGTCGCGGTGTGCTCCACCGGGCTGATCGGTGACCGGTTGCCGATGGACAAGGTGCTCGCCGGCGTGCGCACGGTGGTACAGGACATGGCGGGCGGCTTGTCCGGCGGTGACGAGGCGGCCCAGGCGATCATGACCACCGACACCGTGCCCAAACAGGTTGCGCTGCACCATCCGGACAACTGGACGATCGGCGGGATGGCCAAGGGCGCCGGCATGCTCGCACCGTCGCTGGCAACGATGCTCTGCGTGCTCACCACCGATGCGGCCGCCGACGCGGCGGCCCTGGACCGAGCGCTGCGCCGCGCCACCGCGCGCACCTTCGACCGGCTCGACATCGACGGCGCGTGCTCGACCAACGACACGGTGCTGCTGCTGAGTTCGGGAGCCAGCGGGATCGCCCCCAGCCCGGCCGAGCTCGACGAGGCCGTGCTGCGGGTGTGCGACGACCTGTGCGCCCAGCTGCAGGCCGATGCCGAGGGCGTCACCAAGCGGGTCAACGTCACCGTGCAGGGAGCGGCCTCCGAGGACGACGCCCTGCTCGCCGCCCGGACGATCGCCCGCGACAGTTTGGTCAAGACGGCGGTGTTCGGCTCCGACCCCAACTGGGGCCGGGTGCTCGCCGCCGTCGGCATGGCGCCCATCGCCCTGGACCCGGATCGGATCACCGTGGCGTTCAACGGCTTTGCCGTCTTCGCCGACGGGGTTGCGGCACCGGGTGCGCGCGAGGTGGATCTCTCGGAAGCCGACATCGACATCACGGTCGATCTGGGCCTCGGCGACGAACGCGTCACCATCCGGACCACCGACCTGTCGCACGGCTACGTCGAAGAGAACTCGGCCTACAGCTCATGACCCTCCGCGTCGAAGAATTGCCGACTCAGGTCAAGGCGCAGGTGCTCGCCGAGGCCCTGCCCTGGCTCAAACAGCTGCACGGCAAGATCGTCGTCATCAAGTACGGCGGCAACGCCATGACCGACGACACGCTGCGGCAGGCCTTCGCCGCCGACATGGCCTTCCTGCGTAACTGCGGCGTCCATCCCGTCGTGGTGCACGGCGGCGGGCCGCAGATCACCGCGATGCTGCGCCGGCTCGCCATCCCGGGCGACTTCAAGGGCGGATTCCGGGTCACCACACCGGAAGTGCTCGACGTGGCGCGGATGGTGTTGTTCGGCCAGGTCGGCCGCGAACTGGTCAACCTGATCAACGCGCACGGACCGTATGCCGTCGGCATCACCGGCGAGGACGCCCAGCTGTTCACCGCCGTGCGGCGCAGCGTAACCGTGGACGGCGTGGCCACCGATATCGGACTGGTGGGAGACGTCGAGCGGGTGAATACCGCCGCATTGCTGGATCTGATTGCCGCACATCGCATTCCGGTGGTCTCGACGCTGGCGCCGGATGCCGAGGGCGTGGTGCACAACATCAACGCCGACACCGCCGCGGCGGCGCTGGCCGAAGCGCTGCGGGCCGAAAAGCTGTTGATGCTCACCGATGTCGAGGGCCTGTACACCAGCTGGCCGGACCGCGAATCGTTGGTCAGCGAAATCGACACTGCCACACTGTCGCAACTGCTACCAACGCTGGAGGCGGGCATGATCCCCAAAGTCGAAGCATGCCTGCGGGCCGTCACCGCGGGCGTGCCGAGCGCGCACGTCATCGACGGGCGGGTCGAACACTGTGTGCTGGTGGAGCTTTTCACCGATGCGGGCACCGGCACCAAGGTGGTGAGCACGTGACCGACACCGACGCCATCAAGCAGCGGTGGGAAGCCGTGATGATGAACAACTACGGCACCCCGCCGATGGCCTTGGTCAGCGGCGACGGCGCCGTCGTGACCGACGCGGACGGCAACACCTATCTCGACCTGCTCGGCGGTATCGCGGTCAACGTGCTGGGCCATCGCCACCCGGCGGTCATCGAGGCCGTCACCCACCAGATGTCGACGCTGGGCCACACCTCCAACCTGTATGCCACCGAACCGGGGCTCGCGCTGGCCGAAGAACTCGTCGCCCTACTGGGGGCCGGCAACGAATCCGGCACCGCGGCACGGGTGTTCTTCTGCAACTCCGGAACCGAGGCCAACGAGGTGGCGTTCAAGCTGTCGCGGCTCACCGGACGCACCAAACTGGTTGCGGCGCAAGAGGCTTTCCACGGCCGGACCATGGGTTCGCTGGCGTTGACCGGTCAGCCGAGCAAGCAGGCGCCGTTCGCCCCGCTGCCCGGCGACGTCGCACACGTGCCCTACGGCGACACCGACGCGCTGGCCGCCGCGGTCGACGACGCCACCGCCGCCGTGTTCTTGGAACCGATCATGGGGGAGAGCGGCGTCGTCGTGCCGCCCGAGGGATACCTCGTCGCCGCGCGTGACATCACCGCGCGGCACGGGGCGCTGCTGGTGCTCGACGAGGTGCAGACCGGAATGGGCCGCACCGGAACGTTTTTCGCCCACCAACACGACGGGGTCACGCCGGACGTGGTGACGCTGACCAAGGGGCTCGGCGGCGGCCTTCCCATCGGCGCCTGCCTGGCCATCGGCCCGGCCGCCGACCTGATGACCCCCGGCCTGCACGGCAGCACCTTCGGCGGCAACCCGATCTGCGCGGCGGCGGCGCTCGCGGTGCTGCGGGTGCTGGTCGAGGAGAACCTGATTCGTCACGCCGAGGTGCTGGGCAAGTCGTTGCGCCACGGCATCGAGGCGCTGGGCCACCCGCTGGTCGACCACGTGCGCGGCCGCGGGCTGCTCTGCGGCGTGGCGCTCACCGCGCCCCGCGCCAAGGACGCCGAAGCGGCCGCACGCCGGGCCGGGTTCCTGGTGAACGCGGCCGCACCCGACGTCCTGCGGCTGGCGCCGCCGCTGATCATCACCGAAGCCCAGATCGACGGCTTCGTCGCGGCGCTGCCGGGCGTCCTCGACGAAGCCGCCGGAGCCGCAGCATGACGCGCCACGACGATGCTTCAGCGAAGCGATGAGGAGGAGTGGCGCAGATGACTAAGCACTTCCTTCGCGACGACGACCTGTCACCCGCCGAGCAGGCCGAGGTGCTGCAGCTCGCCGCCGAGCTGAAGAAGGA
>DASTKA010000518.1:0-4702 GCA_035716165.1 Mycobacterium sp.
GCGCTGGCGCTCATGGTCGACCGCGCCTCCAAGCGGGTGGCGTTCGGCCGTCCGCTGGCCGACCAGGGCGTGGTGCGGGAGTCGATTGCCAAGTCCCGCAACGAGATCGACCAGGCGAGGCTGCTCTGCGAGAAGGCCGCATGGACCATCGACCAGCATGGCAACAGGGCCGCCCACACGTTGGTCTCGCAGATCAAGGCGGTCGCGCCGCAGGTGGCGTGCAACGTCATCGACCGCGCCATCCAGGTCCACGGGGCCGCGGGTGTCAGCGAGGACACGGCGCTGGCCCGCCTGTACGCCTGGCACCGGGCCATGCGGCTCTTCGACGGCCCCGACGAGGTGCACATGCGGACCATCGCGCGCGCCGAGCTCGGCAAGGAAAAATCTGCGCTCGCCGCGGCGGTCACATGACTGAGGCCCTGCGAGAACTGTCGGGCGCGTGGAACTTTCGCGACGTCGCCGACGGCACCCCCGCGCTGCGGCCCGGGCGGCTGTTCCGGTCCGGTGAGCTGAGCCGGCTCGACGACGCCGGACGCGCGACGCTGCGCGAGTTGGGTATCACCGATGTCGCCGACCTGCGCGCGAACCAGGAAGTCGCCCGGCGCGGTCCGGGGCTGGTTCCCGAGGGCATCGAGATTCACCGGCTCCCCCTGCCCGACCTCGGCGACGACGAACCAACCGACAACGAGGCGCCGCACGAACACGCGTTCCGGCGCCTGTTCGAAGGCGACCTCAACCAGTCCGACGAGTCCGTCAACGAGGCCGCCGTCCGCCACATGATCGACGAGTACCGGCAGTTTCCGACGCGCAACGGGGCGCAACGCGCTGTGCGGCAAGTCTTCTCGCTGCTGGGTGCGGGGCGGCCGGTGCTCACGCACTGCTTCGCGGGCAAGGACCGCACCGGTTTCGTGATCGCCACCGTGCTGGAAGTGCTCGGCATCGACCGCGACACCATCGTCGCCGACTACCTGCGCAGCAACGCCGCGGTCCCCCAGCTGCGAGACCATATCTCCGAGATGATCAAGCAGCGCTCCGATGTCGAGCTCACGCCCGAGGTCGTCACCTTCACCGAGGCCCGCCTGTCCGATGGGGTGCTCGGCGTGCGGCCGGAGTACCTGGACGCCGCCCGCCGAACGATCGACGACGAATTCGGGTCGCTGGACGCCTACCTGCGCGACGCGGGTGTCAGCGAGGCGGACGTCGAACGCCTGCGCGGCGAGCTGCTCGCCTGACTCGCTGACCACCCGGTCGCGTCTGGCTTACCCCAGCTTGAAATCGGCCTGCTTTGCCGCGGACAGATCGGTGATCTCGCCCCACTGCGAGGCGATGTCCTCCACCGTCGGCGGCTTCTCGTAGGTGACGCCGGGGTTCTGGAACAGCGCGACGCGCTGCACCTTGCCGCCACCGACCACGAAAACCGAAGCGTTGTTGGGGTTTTCCTCGGTGCACAGGTAGGCCACCACGGGAGCGACGTACTCGGGCGTCAACTTCTCGAGCACCTCCTTGGGCAGGATGTCCTCGGTCATGCGGGTCGCCGCGATCGGGGCGACCGCGTTGGCGTGGATGTTGTACTTCGCGCCCTCCAGCGCCAGGCTGTTGATCAGGCCGACCAGGCCGAGTTTTGCCGCGCCGTAATTGGTCTGACCGAAGTTGCCGAACAGCCCGCTGGTGGAGGTGGCGACGACGACCCGGCCGTAGCTCTGCTCACGGAAGTGCGGCCAGGCGGCGCGGATGACGTTGTAACCGCCGTAGAGGTGCACCTTGAGCACGGCGTCCCAATTCTCGAAGGACATCTTGTGGAAGGTGCCGTCGCGCAGGATCCCGGCGTTGCTGACCACGCCGTGTACCGCGCCGAATTCGTCGAGCGCGGTCTTGATGATGTTCTCGGCGCCCTCGGCCTCGGCGACGCTGTCGTAGTTGGCGACGGCCCGCCCGCCGGCGTCCTTGATCTCCTTGACCACCTCGTCGGCCATGTTGTGGCCGGCGCCGGTGCCGTCGCGCGAACCGCCGAGGTCGTTGACGACGACGCTCGCGCCCTCCTTGGCGAGGGTCAGGGCGTACTCACGGCCCAGGCCTCCACCGGCTCCGGTGACGACGATGACGCGATCCTGCACTCCGGGCATAAGCTTCCTCTCTGCTGTGAAAAACTCTGTCTGGCAACGGTTTTGGGGACTCCAGGTGTCAGAACATCCTGCGGGCCATCTTGAAGGCCCGCTCGGTGTATGGAGGGTAGATGAGGCTCGACAGGTCGGGCCGAGTGGGTTTGGTCAAGACCGACTTGCGGTGGCTGAACTCCTCGAAGCCATAGCGGCCGTGGTAGGCCCCCATTCCCGATGCACCGACCCCACCGAACGGCAGTTTGGCCGTCGACACCTGGAAGGCGATGTGGTTGACCAGCATGCCGCCGGCCGGCACCTCCTTGATCACCCGCTCACGGGTCTCACGCCGCTTGGTGAACAGGTAGGCCGACAGAGGCTTGGGCCGTGAGTTCACGAAACGTATTGCCTCGTCCAGGTTCTTGACGGTGACCACCGGCAGGACGGGGCCGAAGATCTCATTCTGCATCAGCGGCCCGTCCGGGTCGGGGTCCACCACGACGGCGGGCTGGATGCGCAGGTTCGACGCGTCGCAGGCCCCGCCGACGGTGACCTTGCCGTCGCCGCTGGCAAGGTAGCCGCTGATCCGGTCGAATTGGCGCTGGTTGACCACCCGCATGCCGCTCGGCTTGTCCGAGGTGAATTTGGTTATGGCAGCGCCGATCTTGTCGACCAGTTCATCGCGAATCGTGGCGTCCGCCAAGACGTAATCGGGTGCGACGCAGGTCTGCCCGGCGTTGAGCAGTTTCATCCACGCGATCCGCTTGGCCGCCACCTCCACGTCGGCGTCGGCCGCGACGATGACCGGGCTCTTGCCGCCGAGCTCCAGGGTGCAGGGCGTCAGGTGCGGCGCAGCGCCCTCGTAGACCTTGCGGCCGATCTCGGTACCGCCGGTGAACAGCACGCGGTCCAGGCCCTGCGCGATGAGCTCCTGGCTCGTCGCGCCGTCGCCCTCGACCACCGCGATCGCGTCGTTGTCGAGATACTGCGGCACCAGCTCGGCCATCAAATGTGCGGACGCAGCCGCGATCTCCGACGGCTTGAGGATGAGGGTGTTGCCGGCGGCGATCGCTCCCACGGCCGGACCCAGCGTCAGGTAGAACGGGTAGTTCCACGCGCCGATGATCAGCACGGTGCCGTAGGGCTCGTACTCGATCCAGCCGCGGCCGGGAAGTTGCGGCATCTCCAGCAGCTGGTATTTGCGGCGCGTCCATTTCCGCACCTTCTTGGCCGCGTACTTGGCTTCGCCGGCCGTGGTGGCGATGTCGGCGATATAGGCCTCGAAGGGGCTGCGGTCCAGGTCTTCGGCGAGGGCCGCGGCGATCGCGGCCTCGTTCTCCTCCATCAGCTTCACCAGTTGCAGCAGCTGGCGCTTGCGCCATTCGATGTCGCGCGTGCGGCCCGTGGCATAGGTCTGACGAAGCCGGGCAACCGTGGCGGGGATATCGACCGGTGCGGTCCCGTTGGTGGAGTCCTTGGCGAGCGATGTCTGCGATGCAACCGATTCGGTGGTCATCATTGTCCTTCCCGAGCAGAGTCCCGCGACGTGGCGGCCGCTCATCGGTGATAACCGCGATCCTAACCATCCGGTTGGGGGAGCAGTAGCGCGGTTACTTGACGCAGGGGACGTTCGCCGCGTTCATCTGGCTGAGATCGGTCGGCGCGGGAGCACGGTCGCCGGTACCGGTGGCTGCCACGGCGCTCACCTGCCCGGACCCGGACGGGTCGGGCGTTGCACCGGGATGGGCGAGGTAGTCGCCGGCGGGAAACCCCGTTCCCACGGTCAGCCGCACCGTCCCGGCGGCCACGGTGTTGTTCGCCGTCGCCGGCACGTGCAGTTGATCGGCCAGGAACCTGGCGCCCGCGTCGCCGCCGGGCCCGTATTCGATGGAGCTGTCGTCGGCCCGGGCCGCCGCGGTCGTGGCGCTGCCGCGGGTGAAGCCGCGGCCGGCGAAGGCCTCCTCGATGGCGGCCGCGAGGCCGTCACGCGAGGTGGCGTTGACGACGTCGAGAATCGCGGGTTCGGTCAGCGCGGGTGGTGGCTGGTTCGTGGGTGATGCGGCCTCGAGTGCGACCGGTGTGTCCGACATGAAGCGCTCGTTGACGATCCGCCGGATCGTCGGCAGGTCGACCTGGTTGATGTCGGACCCGTTGGCGTCCTTACCGAAGCCGGAGATCGGCAGGGTGTACAACGACAGCGGCCGCTCGCTCAATTGCGAGGCCCGCGAGGCGAATTCCATGATGTCCAGCCCGTCATCGACGGCGACGTTGTCGTGGGCGACTTGCAGCAGCTTGCGCAGCCCTCCCACGCTGGACAGCACACCGCCGCTGCGGGCCGCCTTGACCAACGACACCAGGAACGCCTGCTGTCGGCGCGTCCGGTCGAAATCGGTGAAGGAGCCGTCGTTTTCGTCGCGCCGCTGCCGCACGAAGGCCATCGCGTCCGCGGCGTCGATGCGCTGAACCCCTTGATGGAAGTCGGCACCCGAATAGCCGTCCCGCGTATCGGCGTTGAGGCACACGGTGATCGGCTCGACGGCCTTGGCGATTTGAAAGAACGCGCCCAGCGTGATCTCGACGAAGTGGTCGACCGAGATGCCCAGAAA
>DASTKA010000519.1:0-2505 GCA_035716165.1 Mycobacterium sp.
CTCGTCGAGACCGAGCATTCCGACGAGAACCTTGCCGAGCTCAGTGGGTATCGGGTGCTGGCCGAGCAACGCCGACGTCGTCCACAGCAACGGCCGGTCGATCGCGTCGGCCAGCTCCTGCCACGTCAGCCCTTTCGCCAGGCGCGCGACGACGACCCGTTCGGTGATCTCGGTTCTGTTCATAGCCCCCAAGCATGCCCCTCGACGTCATTCAGGGCACCGGACGCGCAGTGGTGATCACCAGCGGCCGTGGTGCACGACCTCGGAGAAGGGCCGCCGATTCGGCTTGCGGATCGGGGTGAGCGGGCGATCGGCGGGGTAGCCGACCCCGAGTAGGAACGCCACCAGGTGATCGTCGGGGACACCAAGGATCGCGCGCGCCTTGGCCTGATCCCCCACCGACGAATGACCGGTCCCGATCCCCAGGTCGGTCGCGGCGATCATCATCGCCATCGTGGCCTGACCGACGTCGTAGTTGTCGGTGACCACCCGACGCTCGTCGGGCGGCACCGGAACCGCGATGGCAATCGCGGCCGCGGCCCCGGCGATGTGGCCGGCGCCCCGCCAGACCGTGGACAGCTCCTTCAACTGCTCGCGGTCGGTGACGATGATGAAGTCCCACGGCTGGCGGTTCTTCGCCGACGGCGCGCGCCAGCCGGCTTCGGCGATGCGGTCCAGGTCGTCGGCCGGTATCGGCTTCGGCTGGTACTCCCGCACGTTGCGACGTGCGCAGATCGCGTCCCAAGCTTCCATTTGGTCCCCTCCAGTCACTGTCTTCTCGGGTCAACCGGCGTCACATGGCACCGATTCCCACGGGGCACGCGCGGCCGTAAGCGCCCACCCGCGTCGGTGTTCGGGTTTATCGTGACAGCGCAATGCCGCTTCATCTACACCGTGCCGAGCGCACCGATCTTTTGGCCGACGGTCTCGGCGCCCTACTGGCCAACCCGCTGGCCGACCCGTTCGCCACCGAACTCGTCGTGGTCCCCGCGCGTGGCGTGGAGCGCTGGCTCAGCCAGCGGCTCTCGCACGTCCTCGGTGCGCGCGGCGGCGACGGGGTGTGCGCCGGGGTGGCGTTCCGCAGCCCGGGTTCGTTGATCGCCGAAATCACCGGAACCGGCGACAACGATCCGTGGTCGCCGGACGCCATGGCCTGGCCGCTGCTGGAGGCGATCGACTGCTCGCTGGACGAACCGTGGTGCCGCACCCTGGCCATGCACGTGGGCCACTTCCACACCGGCGCGGAGGCGGAGCTGCGCCAGGGCAGGCGATACGAGGTCGCGCGCCGGCTGGCCGGGCTGTTCGACTCCTACGCGCGGCAACGCCCGCAATTGCTCGTCGACTGGAGCAAGGGGGAGTTCGGCGATCTCGACGAGGACCTGCGCTGGCAGCCCGAGCTGTGGCGGGCGCTGGTCGCGCGGGTCGCCGCCGACCCACCGGATATCCGCCACGCCAACACCGTCCGGCGGCTGCGGGCAGCGCCCAGCGAGCTGCCGCCGCGGCTGTCGCTGTTCGGGCACACCCGGTTGAGTCGCACCGACGTCGAGCTGCTGGACGCGGTGGCCGTCCACCACGACCTGCACCTGTGGTTGCCGCACCCGAGCGAGGAGCTGTGGCGGGCGCTGGCCGGCACGCACGGCGCGATTCCCCGGCGCGACGACGTCAGCCATCGCGCCGTCTCCCATCCACTGCTCGCGACGCTGGGACGAGACCTGCGCGAATTGCAACGCAGCCTGCCGGCGGGCCCGCAGACCGACGACTATCTGGCCGGTGACGTCCGCCCGGACACCCTGCTCGGCTGGCTGCAGTCCGACATCGCCGCCAATGCCGTTCGCCCACTTGGCCGCACGCTGGCCGGCGGCGACCGATCGGTCCAGGTCCACAACTGCCACGGCCCCGCCCGCCAGGTCGACGTGCTGCGCGAGGTGCTGCTCGGCCTGTTGCAGGACGACCCGACGCTCGAGCCGCGCGACATCCTGGTGATGTGCCCGGACATCGAGACCTACGCGCCGCTGATCATGGCCGATTTCGGCCTGGGCGACGTGGTGCACGGCGCCCATCCCGCCCACCAGCTGCGCGTGCGGCTGGCGGACCGCTCGCCGATCCAGACCAATCCGCTGCTGGGCGTGGCCGCGCAACTGCTGACGCTGGCGGCCGGCCGGGTCACGGCCAGCGAGGTGCTCAACCTGGCCCAGGCCCCGCCGGTGCGTGCCCGGTTCGGGTTCACCGACGACGACCTGGAGGCCATCACCCGCTGGGTCCGGCAGGCGAACATCCGGTGGGGTTTGGACCAGGAGCATCGCCGGCCCTATCACGTCGACTTCGTGCACAACACATGGCGTTTCGGCATCGACCGGATACTGGCCGGCGTCGCGATGTCCGACGATTCGAACGCATGGATCGACGCGACGCTGCCGCTCGACGACGTCAGCAGCAATCGCGTCCAATTGGCCGGCCAGTTCGCCGAATACGTCGCGCGGCTGCAGCATGTCCTCGACTCGTTCA
>DASTKA010000520.1:0-2194 GCA_035716165.1 Mycobacterium sp.
TCGATGTGCGCGACTACGAGGCACTCAAGGCGGCGGTGGACAACGGCGTGGAGCAGCTCGGCCGGCTCGACATCATCGTGGCCAACGCCGGAATCGGCAACGGCGGCGAGACTTTGGACAAGACCAGCGAAGAAGACTGGACAGAGATGATCGACGTCAACCTGTCCGGGGTGTGGAAGACCGTGAAAGCCGGTGTGCCGCATATCCTGTCGGGCGGCCGCGGTGGCTCCATCATCCTGACCAGCTCGGTAGGGGGGCTCAAGGCTTACCCGCATACGGGGCATTACGTCGCTGCGAAGCACGGCGTCGTCGGGCTGATGCGCGCCTTCGGAGTCGAGTTGGGGCAGCACATGATTCGCGTCAACTCCGTGCACCCCACCCACGTAAGCACCCCGATGATCATGAACGAGGGCACCTGGAAAATGTTCCGCCCCGACCTGGAAAGCCCCGGCCCGGACGACATGGCGCCGATCTGTCAGATGTTTCACACACTGCCAATCCCGTGGGTCGATCCGATCGACATCAGCAACGCGGTGCTGTTCTTCGCCTCGGACGAGGCTCGCTACATCACCGGGGTGACCCTGCCCATCGATGCGGGTAGCTGCCTGAAGTAGCCGCTAGAAGGGGCTGCTGTTGGACTGCCATTCGGCCGATTCGGGACGCGGCCCGTACCGGGCGATGTAGTCCTCGTGCATCCGTGCCTGCTTTCGCCGCTTGATCACGTCGACCAGGTTCGGGTCCAGCCCATGGACCGCCAGCCGGTGCCGGCGCCACACCTTGTTGAGCGCAAGGGTTATCAGCAACGCCCAGATATAGAGCGGCGCGGTCATCTCGGTGTGTACGTAGAGCGATGCGGGCAGCAGCCAAAACGGGGCGAGCACCAGCAAGGGCGGAATGGCCCACCTGATCATGTGCCGGCGGATGGCCCCCTGCCCGGCCAGGTCGCGCGCGACCCAGGTGCGCATCGAGTCGGGCAGTCGTCGGCCGTAGGAATAGCCGATGCGCTGCCACAGATTGGGTTTCGCGTCGGTCATGATCGCTCCTCAGGGTGATGTCAGGATTGCAACGTACCGGCCGCCACAGCGGCGGCGTTGATGCGGGTGAGGACCTGATGCAGATTCTGCAGTTCGGCCAGGTCCACACCCAGCCGCGCGACGACGGCGGGCGGAATCTCAAGTGCTCTCTCCCGCAACGCGATTCCGCGCTGCGTGAGCGTCACATCGGTGGTGCGCTCGTCGGCCGCATTCTTGGCGCGGGTGATCAGCCCCTGCCCCTCCAAGCGCTTGAGCATGGGTGACAGAGTGGCGGAATCCATCTGCAACGCCGCGGCGATCTGCTTGACCGACAGCGGAAACTGTTCGGCCCGTGCGGTCTTGCGGTGATCCCACAGCGCCAGCATCACCAGGTATTGCGGATGGGTCAGGCCGAGCGGTTCCAGCAGGGGCCGATACACCGCCAACACCGCCCGGTTGGTCGTCGCCAGCGCGAAGCACACCTGGTGTTGTAGGGCTAGCGGATCGATCTCGCGGGCGATCGGTGCGGCCATACGTACATGGTGCCCTAATAGTTAGGACACTATCTACATGACGTCTCTCACACCCTCCACCGCACGAGTAATACGCTCGGCATCCATGGACGCTTTCGAGGGACGCGGGGCAGTCATCACCGGTGGTGCCAGCGGCATCGGGCTGGCCACCGCCACAGAATTCGCCCGCCGCGGTGCCCGCGTGGTGTTGGCCGATGTCGATGAGCCCGCGCTCGAACGGGCCGTGGAGCACCTGACGGCCGAGGGGTTCGACGCGCACGGGGTGAAGTGCGACGTGCGGCATCTCGATCAGATGGTTCACCTCGCCGATGAATCCTTTCGGCTGCTCGGTCAGGTCGACGTGGTCTTCAGCAATGCCGGAATCGTCGTCGCCGGTCCGCTCGCCGCGATGTCGCACGAGGACTGGCGCTGGGTGATCGATATCGACTTGTGGGGTTCGATCCACGCCGTCGAGGCGTTCGTGCCGAGGTTGATCGAGCAGGGCAAGGGCGGCCACGTCGCCTTCACCGCGTCCTTCGCCGGGCTGGTGCCCAACGCCGGTCTCGGCGCTTACGGCGTTGCCAAGTATGGCGTCGTCGGGCTGGCCGAGACACTGGCCCGCGAGGTCAAAGACAACGGCATCGGCGTCTCGGTGCTCTGCCCGATGGT
>DASTKA010000521.1:0-2492 GCA_035716165.1 Mycobacterium sp.
GATCACCGAGGCTTGCGAGCTGGGGGAGTCGTCGTGCTTCACCACGGGCATCGACCCGGGGTTCGCCAACGACCTGTTCCCGATGACGTTGATGGGGCTGTGTTCCGAAGTGCGCCGGGTTCGGGCTTCCGAACTGCTGGACTACACCAACTACGAAGGCGATTACGAAGTCGAGATGGGCATCGGCCGCGAGCCCGAATTCAGCCCGATGCTGGAAAACCGCGACGTGTTGATCTTCGCGTGGGGCGCCACGGTCCCGATGATCGCGCACGCCGCCGGCATCATGCTCGACGAGATCACCACCACCTGGGACAAGTGGGTGACCCCAACCGAGCGCAACTCGGCCAGGGGCGTCATCAAAGCCGGGCACGTGGCCGCGGTCCGGTTCACCATCAACGGTGTGTACCAGGGCGAGACCCGCATTCAGCTCGAACACGTCAACCGCATCGGCCTGGACGCCGCCCCGGACTGGCCGACGGGCAACGACAACGACGTCTACCGCGTGGACATCGAAGGGACCCCAAGCATCTTCCAGGAGACCGCGTTTCGGTTCACCGACGGCTCGGGCCGCGACGCGGCCGCGGCCGGCTGCCTGGCGACCGGCATGCGGGCGCTCAATGCCGTGCCGGCGGTCAACGACTTGCGGCCGGGCTGGGTAACCCCGCTCGACCTTCCGCTCATCGCCGGTGCGGGCAGCATCCGATGACCGGCGCACAGCGGGCGCATAGCCGTCGCTGACACGGAATACAGGTTCTGGCGGCACAATAACGCCTAGCCGGATGCGAGTTGCTGCTGCGATACGGGGATTTCAGATATGGCAATTGGAGCGGGGACCGCGCTGGGCCTATCGATCGGTGCCACCAACCTGGCGGCCGTGACCGCCGACAGCGCCATCACCCGCAAGCCCGTTCTGACGCTGTATCCGGATCGTCCCGCCGAGCTCGGCGTCCCCGCGGAGAATCCCCGACTGCGGGCCCCGGGCGTGGTGATCACCGGCTTCGTCAACCGCGTCGGTGACCCGCGTGGGGTCGTGGCCGTCGACGGCTCGGTGCACCGCAGCGAGGTGTTGGTCGCCGACGCGTTGCGGGCGCTCGCCTACGCCGCCACCGGCGGGCGCGCCCTGCCCGACAACATCGCGGTCACCTATCCGGCGCACTGGGAGTCGCACGCGGTGGACGCCCTCGGCGCCGCCCTGGGCGAAATTCCCGAGTGGTCGCGACGAGCGCGTCCCCTGCTGCTGATTCCCGACGCCGCGGCAACGCTGCTGGCCGTGCGGACCAACCCGGGCATACCGCCGCGGGGGACGGTGGCGGTGTGCGATTTCGGCGGCAGCGGCACCAACATCACGCTGCTGCAGGCCGACGGTGACTACCATGCGTTGACCCCGACCGTGCGACACCGCGATTTCTCCGGTGACCTGATGGATCAGGCGCTGCTGAGCGTCGTCATCACCAACATGCCGACCACCGGGGCATTCCCGACGGGCAGCGCGGCGATCGGCTCGCTGAGCCGGTTGCGCAGCGCATGCCGGGTCGCCAAGGAGCAGCTGTCCTCGAGCACGGCAGCCACGCTGACCGACGGGCTGACCGGGACGCGCGGCGAAATCCGGATCACCCGGGACGAACTCGACGACGCGATCCGGCCGTCGCTGAGCCGCATGATCGCGGCATTGGAAGACACGTTGGCGCACAATGGAATTCGTGATCTGGTCGCGGTGGTGTCGACGGGCGGCGGGGCGAACCTGCCGGTGGTTACCGCCGCGCTGTCGCGGCATTTCCGCGTACCCGTCGCCACGACGCCACGCCCCCAGCTCGCGGCCGCGGTCGGCGCCGCGCTGCGCGTGGCGCAGGATCCCGATGACGCCCCCGCAACACGCTCGGCGCCCGCGGCCGAGCCGACGCAGGCGCAGCTGGCACGGGCGTGGTCGGCCACCGGGCACAACGCGCGGGTCACTTCCGCCGCCGCGCCCGAGGATCCCGCGCCCGACTCACCGGCGTCGACGGACGACGCCGCGCCCGAGACGTCCCAGCGCAAAGGGTGGGTGGCCCGTTGGCACCTGTTTCCGGCGGCGGCGCTGATCATCACGGTCGCGGCCGTGTTGCTGGTCGGAACCGCCGTGGCGATCGGACTGGGCTCGCAGACCAAGTCGGCGACCATACCGGCGCCCGCCCCTAGCGCTCCGGCGGCCCGGCCGCCGGCTCCCCACAGCGCGACCGCCGAGCCGGCCGCGCCGCCAGCGGGCGTCCCGGCGCCGTCGAGTCCGGATAGCGCCCCGCCCGCCGAGACCGAGACGCCGATGGGCGCCACGCCCCCGTCGAACCCTCAGGCGGCCCCGCCGCCGGCGCCCGCGCTACCGGCGGCCCCGCGCGAGGTGGCCATTCCGCCGATTCCGCCGATACCGGGCGTCAACGAACCGATTCCCGGGCTCGGCCAGGTCAACGAGATCATTCAGGGAATCGAGGGCAATCTGGGCATCAGCGCGTTGGGGCCGA
>DASTKA010000522.1:0-3448 GCA_035716165.1 Mycobacterium sp.
CTAGTGGACCGTAACGGCTGAATGTGGAGCACGGATGCGTCGGTTGACGTCGCGGTACTTCCACTTGATCGGTTTGGCGGCCTTGTTGTGCTCGCGGATGTAGCGCAGCAGTTTCCGGCTGAGGTCGTCGGTGGACTTGAAGATGCCTCGGGCGATGACGTCGCGCTCGATCTTGCTAAGCCAGATCTCGACCTGGTTGAGCCAGCTCGAGTAGGTCGGCGTGAAGTGGAGCTGGACCTTCTCGTGCAGGCTCAGAAACTCCCGCACCCGCTTGGTCTTATGGGCGGACAGGTTGTCCAGGATGATGTGGATCTCCCGGCTGGGCGGTTGGCTGGCGACGACCCCCGCCAGGAAGGCGACGAACTCCTCGCTGGTGTGGCTGGGGACGGTCTTGCCCAACACCTCACCGGTGCGCGTGTTGAGCGCGGCGTAGAGCGACAGCGTTCCCCGGCGAACGTACTCGAAGCCATGGCGGGCGGCGCGCCCGGGCGACAAGGGCAGGGTCGGCAAGGTGCGGTCGAGGGCCTGAATGGCAGTCTTCTCGTCCACGCTGAATACGACTGCGTGCTGGGGCGGGTTGACGTAGAGGGCGATCACATCGGCCGCCTTGGTCTCGAAGTCGGGGTCGTTGGAGGCCACGTAGCGCTCGACTCGATGTGGCTTGAGACGGGCTCGCGACCAGACGCGGGCGACCCGCATATGGCTGACGCCGAGCAGGCGTCCGAGCTTGCGGGTGGTCCAGTGCGTGCTGCCGTCGGGGGGTGGCTTCTGGGTCAGGGCCAGGATCTTGCTTTCCAGGCTGCGCGCCGCGCTTCCTGCCGGCTGGCCCCGATGCCGGCCGTAGAGCCCCTCCAGTCGCTCGGCCAGAAAACGACTACGCCAGAGACTGACTGTGGTTTGGCTACAGCCCAATTTGTCGGCGACCTCGCGGTAGGGAACGCCCTCGTCGAGAAGCAGGATCATGCGGGCGCGGGTGGCATCAGAGGATCGAAGCGAGCGGGAGCGCGCCCGAGCCGTCAACTCAGCACGTTCGGCATCGGTCAAGGCGATCGGCTGGGACGTGGAGAACATGCCCCGATTGTCTCACGTTACGCTCCAGAAATGAGCGTTACGGTCCACTAGTGTCCCGACACTAAGTCGCGCGCTTGCCCAAGATGGCCGATGCGGGACTGTTGTTGCCCGCGTTGTCGACCGCGTAGAGGTAGACGTCGTACCGCGTCCGCGAGGTCAGGTTGAACGTGTAGGACGTCGCCGAAGGCCCCAAGAGCACTGGATTCACGTACTGGGGAGCCGGCGTGGTCGTCCCCGCCAGATCGACGACCAGCATGAAGCCGGCGATTCCGGACAGCGTATCGGTGCCGGTCCAGGATGCGACCAGCTGGCCGGTGGCTCCGGGAACCACGCTCACGCCCTTGAGCGTCGGCGGAGTGCCATCCGTGCCGCCGGTACCGGTGGCGGAAGCGCTGTTGCCGGCCACGTCGGTGGCCGTAACCGCGATCGTGGTCGATCCGGATCCGGCTGGAATCGTTGCCGGCGCCGCCAGCAGCGCGCTCGCGTAGGAGAAGGAAGCTCCGCCGCAGGTCAGGGCCTGGGCGCTGAGTGGCGTAGCGCTCGCAATCACGCCGGCGCCGGCAACCGTCACCGTGGCACTCGCCGAGCCGACGCCGCTGGTGGCATCGGAGATGGTGGCCAGCACCCGGTAGGTGCTGCCGGGCGAGATCCAGCCCGACGTCACGGGCGCGACGTCGCCCGAGTAGTCGCAAACGATCGGGGTGCCGACGCTGGGCGGTGTCGAGTCCACCCTCAGCGTCAGGCTGACGGTGGTCGAGGTGTTTCCAGCCTGGTCAGCCGCCGAGTAGCGGAGTTGGTGAATGCCGTCGCCGATCGTGAAGGAAGTGGTCGCTCCCGAGATCGTGGTCGAGGTCCCGTCCAGCACGTAAGCGATCGAGGCCACGCCCGTTCCCGCGTCCTGGGCCGAGATGGTGACGATCACGGGTGCTCGGTACCACGAGCTGGTGCATGAATTTGAGCCGCAGGTAAGGGTGACGGTGGGCGCGAGCCGGTCGCTGAGCGCGGAAATGGCGTTGCTGTTGACGCTGACAAAGCTGCTCACACCGGCGGCGACGCTGTAGGTCCAGGTTCCATCGGCGGACGGTGTGTCGGCGTAGGAGAGCGCCGTCGTTCCCGAGGCGTTGACCAGCGTCGCCGGGCCGCCGTTGGAGCGGTACACGTAGTAGACGAAGGTCAGGTCGGGACGCTGGGCGGCGGTCGCGGTCGCCGACCAGGCCAGCTGGATGGCGCCCCCGGCTCGGGAGGTGGCCGAGTTAAGGTTCGGCGGCGCGATCGACTGCGTCGAGAGGCTGGAGTCGGCGGTTCCGGTCGCGGCCGCGAACAGGCCCCACGTCGCCGAGACCACGCTGCCCAGCGTTAGCAACGAAGCCGCCGTTATCGCGGTCGCGATTGCCAGGCGGCCACCTGGACCGAAGCGGAGCCGCACTCGACGCTGTCAGCGCGGCGTGCGCCAGACGGCGCTCAGCAGCAGGGTCGCCATCAACGCCAGCGGCACGATCACCAGCAGTACGCGGATCCCCGGCTGCTCGAGAAAGGCGACCGCGTAGCCGGCCTCCGGCACCCAGATCACCACGCGGTTGACCTCCCCGGCGAGCGGCAGCAAGCCGGAGTCCGGGGTTGGGTTGGCGTCGCCCTTGGTCCGAGCATAGGGGCCGGGCCGGGCCCCCGGCGGGTTCTGCGCGATCTCGACCACGCGGTGGGTGACGATCAGGTTGGGATTGGAGACCGGGTGGAAGCTGACGATGTCCCCGACCGCGACCTGCGTGGCGGGGACCGGCTGATCGAGGACCAGCGTGCCGACCGGGATCGTCGGCCGCATGCTGCCCGACAGCACGACGTAGCTGTTGTATCCCCACACGTGCTGCGCGATGGTCAGCGCCAGGATCGACCACCCGACCATCAGGCTGCAGACCAAGAGGACGCTGGTGATTCGGTTCAGGACGCGCTGCGCGACGCCGGCTCTTCGAACGTGGGTGGCAGGCGCGGGGGCCAGAAGGGGTGCGGCGGCGGGCCGACCCGCCCGGTGTGCGTGCGAATGGCGATTGAATCTTTGCGGAGCAACCGCTCGAGGCGCGGGAACGCGAAGCCGGCGGTGAAGTGGGCTTGGCACCAGTGCCGGCTCGCGGACCGGCGGTGCGCTGGCCGGCGGCGGGCTCGCCGCGGGCCGCTCCTCGTAGCCGAAGAGGTTCGCCACTTCGGAGGCCGTCATGCCTTCCTCGCTGGCCGGCATCGGGAGGACGATCAGGTTCGGCTCGGTCTCCGCCGGTGGCGCGAAACGGGCCGGGCCAGCCGGCTCGCTCGCTCTCGAGTTGATCATTGCCTGTGAGCTGTTGAATGGAGCCCGCCGGAGCGAGCCGGACGATCCGGCTCGCTCACG
>DASTKA010000523.1:0-4112 GCA_035716165.1 Mycobacterium sp.
GCATGAGCCTGTGGCGATCGCAAGCGCGGCGGGGCCGGGCGCAGCGGGTCGCCACGCATGAGCCTGTGGCGATCGCAAGCGCGGCGCCGATCCGCGCGGGCCGCTCAGCCGGGGATCTTGCCGAGGATGTAGTTGGCGATGCTCACCGCGGCCGCGCGGGGCGGCGCGCTGTCGGTGGTGCCGCTGGCGGACACGAACAGGTCGATGACGACGTTCGCCTTAGCCGCGATCGCCCGCGCCGAGCGCACCTGGATGCCCTTGGGCGTCAGGTCCAGGGTGGTGATGCCGTTGCCGGCGTCGGCGGGGGCGCCCACCGACATCGGGACTGGCTGACCGCCGGGCGCGGTCACGGTGACGGTCGTGCCGCCGCACTGGTGCCATCCCGACAGCAATATGCCCAGCTGGGACTGAGCCGCTCCCGGATCGCGGAACGCCGCCACGCCCTGGGTGACCTGCATCGACTTCAGCATGCTGCGGGAATCGGTGAATTCACCGGCGTGATACCCGGCCAATGCACCGGAGGTGTAGGCGTCCGGGCTGCCCGCGGCGATGCTTCCCCAGCATTCCGGGCGATCGATGCTGCCGTTTTCCGCCGTGCGGCCCGGGCTGTTCCGGGTCGGCCCGGCGTCCAGGTTCGCGTCGCCGGTGATGTTTCGCAGGGCGTCCAGCCCCGGCAACAGCGTCGCAATGGTCTCCGACGGGACAGTGGGCGGAGGGGGTCCGGCGGCCGTGCTGGATCCGGTTGCCGAGCGGTGCGACGACGTGGAACCGGCCAGCGTGGCCCATCCGGCCAGGGCGACGACCGTCAACGTGATGAAGATGTACGACAGCGTGACCCCCACCAGCGCGCGGTCGCGACCGAGTTCTCCGGTGCGCCGGATCTGCGCCAGCCCGAGATGGCCCAGAATCGCGCCCACGGGCGCGAACAGGAAGGCGAAGACCAGCGAGAGCGTCGCCAAGGTGTTGACGGGCGGGCGGTAGGGCGGGGCCGCGGGCGGGGGTGTGAAGGCCGGCGGCCCCACCGCAAGCGGTTCCACGTCGGGCGGGGGGACGCGGCCGAGCGGGTCGTAACTCAGGGGGTTCTGCCAGTACGGGTCCTGCGGATTGGTCACGCAGCGCCTCCTTAGCGGGCCGAACCTGCCCGAAATGTAGCCGACAAGGGCCGTCGCCTAAACCGGGCCGTCACAGGCGTGGTTTCGCGATGCTGACGACGTACGGGACCTCGGCGAAGGTCAGGTACACCCGATGCGGCCCGACGGCCATGCCCGAGAGGCGGGCGCCCTGTAAGGCGGCCGGCAGTCCTGACCTGTAGTCGATGGTGCGCAGCACGGGGATTCGCCCGTCTGGAAAGCCGGTGAAGCTTGCGGTTTCGAGCGTCACCAGTTCGCGGTCGGTGGCGGCGTAGATCCTGGTGTCGTCGGTGCCGAGTTCGCGGATCGGCCTTGGTAACTGCGCGCTGGCCAGCACCTCCATTCCGTCGCCGCCGCGCCGCGAGTCGACGGCACGCAAGGTGCTGTCGTTGTGACCGGCGACATAGCTGCGGGTCACCGCGGTCCCGTCGCCGGCCGACACCGCGACGTCGATGCTCAGTGAGCCGCGTTGCGCGGGGGGTGACGACGTGCCGTGAAAGTGGCGGATGCCCGACGATCCGTAGAGGTGGTAATCGAGATCGCGGCCCCGGTTGGCGCCGTCGATGCTCTCCGCGCTCGCGGCGGTGGTCGCCGTGGGTAGCTTGCGGTAGCCGTACTGATCCACCGGTGTCACCGCCATCCCGTCGGCCGACAGTGCCAGCAGCATGCGCAATCCCGCGTCTTCGGCGAGGTAGGCCGGCGCAGGTCCGGCGTCGAAATCATTGACCTGGCGCAGACTTTCCAGATCGACCGCGGCCACTTTGCCCCGGTCGGGCTGTGGCACGAACACCACTCGCTCGTCTTTCTGGCTGATCTGCAGGTTGCGTCCGGAGGCCATGGGTGCGGAGAACCGCGTCTTGGCATCGTTGCCCTGATCACCGGCGGTCACCTCGGCCAACCGGTGATCGTCGGTGAGCGCGACCAACGCGTGGGTGTGATAGGACCACACCGGCTCGTGCAATGGGACGGCGGCCCGCCAGAGCGCGACATCGGGTGCGCTTTCCAGCGATGCTCCGGGCCGGGAACAGGCTGTGGTGATCGAGGCCGCCGCCACCGCGCCGACGACTCCGCAGCGCAGCACCGCCCGGATGCGCCGGGCGGTGGGGGAACCAGTTTCGGCGCCCATACGATCGGCCGCTCCCTTCCAACCGTTTGTCCAGGACATACCCCACGCGGGCGCGGCCACACCCCGTTTGACGGTCGGATTCGTCGGGTAGCCGATTCGGGAGCGCGCACAGCCCGCGCGCCAACAAGATGGGAGGGACCCTGTGGCACCTACCGCCATGCAGTCGCCCACCGACGGGGTCGACTTTCTTGTCAGTCAACATCAACAGATCAAGGCGCTCTTCGCCGAGACCCTGGCGGCATCAGGGAAGGCCCGCGAGAAGGCCTTCGTCGAGCTTCGGCGACTGCTCGCCGTGCACGAAACCGCCGAGGAAGAAGTCGTTCACCCGCGTGCCAAGCGCAAGATCTCGAACGGCGCGGCCGTGGTCGACGAACGACTGCACGAAGAGCATGAGGCCAAGACCGTTCTGCAGAAGCTGGAAAAGCTCGACGTGGACAGCGAAGAGTTCACCCGTGAATTGACGAACTTGCGCGACGCGGTCATCGAACACGCCGAACACGAGGAGCATGACGAATTCTCGAAGCTGGGTGAGGAATTGAGCGGCGACGCGCTGGAGCGGATGGGACGCGCCGCCAAGCTCGCCGAAGCGATCGCTCCCACTCGCCCGCACGCCGGTGTGGAATCCCCGGCGGCCAACCTGGCCGCGGGGCCGTTTGCCGCGATGCTCGACCGAGCCCGCGACGCGATCACCGGCAAGGGCTGACCCGGCCACCCCGGCGTGGGACCCCCGCTCGGTGGGGGAGCGGGGGTACCCACGCCCTCCGTCAAAAGGCCATGGCCGCAACAGCGAACGCCCCCGGCGCCGACCGCTACCTCCCCGAGGAGCGCAGCCTCGACGCGCTGCGAACCGCGGCCGAAAGCTGCCACGGGTGTGCGCTTTTCGAAGACGCTACCCAAACGGTCTTCGGCAACGGCCGTTCCGATGCGCCGATCATGCTGGTGGGCGAGCAGCCCGGCGACCAGGAGGACCGCGCCGGCGAGCCCTTCGTGGGCCCGGCCGGGCGGTTGCTTGCCCGCGCGCTCGAAGACGCCGGTATCGATCCGGGGCTGGTCTATGAGACCAACGCCGTCAAGCATTTCAAGTTCACCCGGAAGGGCGGCAAACGTCGCATCCACCAGAAACCCGGCCGCACCGAGGTCGTCGCTTGCCGGCCGTGGCTGATCGCGGAGATCGAGGCGGTCCGGCCGCAGGTCATCGTGTGCCTGGGGGCCACCGCCGCACAGTCGTTGCTGGGAGCCACTTTTCGGGTTTCGGCTGAGCGCGGTCAGGAATTGCGGCTGCCGTCATCGGCCGACGTGCACGTGACGCCGGAGCCCACGGTCGTGGCAACGGTCCATCCCTCGTCGGTGCTGCGCGACCGCAGCGACCGGCACGACGAGGTTTACAAGTCGTTCGTCGACGACCTGCGCAGTGCGGGTGCTGCCCTAACCAGGGGCGGATGAGTTGACCCGCCTCGCGGTCAATTCTTCTTGTGCGGCAAGAACTCCTGAGCCTTGGTCTTCAGGCCGACCTTGACGAAGCCCACCCGGTCCTCGTCGCCGGAGAGCACCGCCGTCGTCGCCGACTTGAACTGCTCCCACGTCGCATGCGGCGGGATCGGTGGCATGTCGGGGTCGGTGTAGACGTCCAGCACCGTGGGACGGTCCGCCGAGAGCGCATTGCGCCAAGCGTCGGACAATTCCTCCGGGTCTTTGATGGCCATGGCGTTGAGCCCCAGGCTCGCCGCGAATGCGGCGAAGTCGACGTCCGGAAGGTTCTGTGACTCCGCGAATTTCGGCGCGCCGGCCATGGCGCGCATTTCCCAGGTCACCTGGTTCAGGTCGTTGTTGTGCAGGATCGCGATGATCAGGCGGGG
>DASTKA010000524.1:0-7537 GCA_035716165.1 Mycobacterium sp.
ACGGGTCAGGTGACATCGTCGTGTTGCCCGGCGGTGAACGACGGCTCCGGTATCGCGGTGGGCGCTTCGATGACCGATGCTTCGTCGTCGGGGATCACGGCCTGGGCTTCACGCTTGGCCTTCCGTCTGTCGTGCAGCCGAGCGATCTGGATGGCGAACTCCAAGAGGATGGACAGCGCCAACCCGAGCGCGGTCATCGAAAACGGGTCGGACCCGGGCGTGAAAATCGCTGCGAACGCGAACATCGCGAAGATCAGACCGCGTCGCCACGCCTTGAGCCGCTCGTAGGGCAGCATGCCGATGGTGTTGAGCATGACGATGAGCAGCGGGAATTCGAAGCTGACGCCGAAGACAATCAGCAGGTTGATCAGGAAGCCGAAATACCGGTCGCCGGACAGGGCGGTCACCTGGACGTCGCTGCCGACGGTCAGCAGGAAGCCCAGCGCTTTGGACAGCACGAAGTAGGCCAGCACCGCCCCCACCAGGAACAGCACGACCGCGGGGATCACGAACGCGATCGCGAAGCGGCGTTCCTTCTGGTAGAGCCCGGGCGTGATGAACGCCCACAGCTGGTAAAACCACACCGGACAGGCCAGCACCACCCCGGCCGTCAGCCCGACCTTGAGCCGCAGCATGAACTGGTCGAACGGCGCCGTGGCCAGCAGCCGGCATTGCCCATTGGCGCTGATATCCGCGCGCGCCGACTGCGGCAGCGAACAGTAGGGATGCCGCAACCACTCGCCCAGGCTTTCCAGCCCGAATATCGAATGCGAGTACCACACGAACCCGAAAATCGTGGTCAGCATGATCGCGGCCAGTGAGATCAGGAGCCGGGTGCGCAGCTCGGTCAGGTGGTCGACCAGCGACATGGTCGCATCCGGGTTGGTTCGGCTGCGCCGATTACGAGGGTTGAGGCGCCTCAGCAGGCCGGAAGAGCGCGCTGAAACCTTGAAGACTTTCACGATGCTCGGTCAGTGGCGCTCGGGCAGCGCGACGATGATGGCGGCTATGCCGGACGTGCTTCGCTGTGCCCCTGCTCGCTGGGCGCCGGCGCGTCGACCCGCTGCGACTGCACGGGAGTGGGATTCGCCGCGGAGGTCTCGCTTTGGGTTGCAGTGTTCGTTCCCAAAGCCGACGGTTCCGCTTTGTTCTCGGTCTGCATTTCGCGGAGCTCGGACTTGAAGATCCGCATCGACTTACCCAACGAACGCGCCGCGTCGGGGAGCTTCTTGGCACCGAACAGCAAGATCACCACGACCGCGAGGATCGCCCAGTGCCACGGACTAAGACTGCCCACTTTGATTACCTCCAGACGTTCACCCGATGCTACCGCAGTCGCGCCATGTGGCGATGGGCCCGCGCCGCGCCGCGGTGGACCCGGCCGCCCGGGCTTTTGTCAGTTCAGGGCTTCGTAGGCGGTCACGGCGGCCGCCGCCGCGTCCCGCACCCGCCGCGCCAGGGACTCGGGCCGCAGCACCTGCACCTGGGGCCCGAAGCCCAGCACCAGCCGCGTCATCCAATCCTCGGAGGCATAGGTCATGACCGCCTCGCACGATCCGTCCGGTAACTCGCGCACGTCGCGCATCGGGTAGTACTCGAACATCCAGGACGCCGCGGGTGCCACCCGCAGCGTGGCCGACGGCAGCGAGGGGTCGCCGTCGAACAGCGAGGTGTCCGGCGGCGCGTGCAGAACCGGTTCGGGCGGCGCGGCCGGCTCGTCGAGCTCACTGGCTTCCACAATGCGGTCGAAGCGGAACAGCCGAACGCCTTCGGCCTCGCGTGACCAGCCCTCCAGGTAGCTGTGACCGCCGATCAGCAGCACCCGGATGGGATCGACGACGCGGCTGGTCAGGGTGTCGTGGGAAGCGGAGTAGTAGTCGATGGCCAGTGCGTGCCTGGACTGGACTGCCGCGCGCACCGCGGCGGCGGCCCGGTTCTCGACCGGCGCGGGTTCGTCCACGGCCGACGCGGCGCGTGAGGCGTCGTGCGCGAGGGCTCCGGCCGCGCCCTCGATCTTGGCGATGGCGCTGCGCGCGGCTTCGGGATCGACGACGCCGGGAATGTCGGCCAGCGCCCGCAACGCCACCAGCAGGCCGGTGGCCTCCGGTGAGGTGAGTTTGAGCGGCCGGTCGATCCCCGCGGAGAACGTCACCTCGATGGTGTCCCCGGAAAACTCGAAGTCGATGAGGTCACCCGGGAAGTAGCCGGGCAGACCGCACATCCACAGCTGGTTGAGATCCTCTTCCAGCTGCTTGGCCGATACCCCGAGATCGGCGGCGGCCTTGGACCGCGTGACCCGCGGATTCGCCTGGAAATACGGCACCATGTTCAACAGCCGGATCAGCCGAGTGGAAACGGGAGTCACTGGCGCCACTCTCCCCCGCGGCCGGGCGGTTGCCCCGCACCGACGGCGTCCCCGCCCGCATGCGCGCGCAACCGGGCCAACACGTCGTCGCGCAGTGACTGCGGTTCGAGCACCAGTGCGTCGGCTCCATAACCGGCGATGTCCCGCGCTAGCTGGTCTGCGGACCTGATGTCGAGCTCGATCACCTCGCCGTCGCGACCGCCGAGCCGGCGCGCATCGACCGATCTGCCGGCGCGCCGCAGCGCGGTGGCCCGCCCGTCGGCCACCCATACTCGGGCCTGTCCGACGGTCGCCGTTGCCGAAACCTCGGTGACGGTCTGGGCCACGATCTTGCGGAGGTCGACGTCTTTCGGCACGGTGACGACGCCCGGCGGGCCGATCGGCGTCACGTCCGGACCGATCCGGGAGAGCCGGAAGGTGCGCGTCGCGTCGCGGTCGCGGTCGTGGCCCACCAGGTACCAGCGGCCCTTCTCGGTGACCACACCCCAGGGCTCGACGGTGCGGGTGGCGTACGGCTCGGCCCGCGAGGGCCGGTGCTGAAACTGCACGGCCTGGCCAGAGTCGATGGCGGACAACAGGATTCCGAGAACTTCTTCGGACCCGCGCAGGCCCGGCACTCCGGCCGGCGACGCGATGGCGACCGGCGCGTCCGGATCGACATCGACGCCGGCCGCGCGCAGCTTGAGCAGCGCGCCCTGGGTCGCGGTGATGAGTTCGGGCGACTCCCACAGCTGGGTGGCGACGGCTACCGCCGCCGCCTCGTCGGGGGTCAGCTCGACCGGCGCGAGCGAGTAGGCGTCGCGGTTGATCCGGTAGCCCTCGGTGGGGTCCCAGGCCGACGCGCGGCCGACCTCGAGCGGAATGCCGAGGTCGCGCAGCTCGTTCTTGTCCCGTTCGAACATGCGCGAAAACGCCTCAGCGTTAGGGCTGTCTGAATAACCCGCCACGCTCGACCTGATCTTCTCCGCCGAGATGTAGCCGCGGGTGGACAGCAGGGCAATGACCAGATTCACCAGCCGTTCGACTTTTGACGTCGCCATTGGATCCAGGTTATTCGATGGTCCGCGTCTGGCGCTTCCACGGCCAGGCCGCGTCGCGCCGGCTCGTATGGGGCGCGGCTACATGCTCGCGATCAGGCGCTTGACCCGCTCGTCGACCGCACGGAACGGGTCCTTGCACAGCACGGTGCGCTGCGCCTGGTCATTGAGCTTGAGGTGCACCCAGTCGACGGTGAAATCACGGCCGGCGGCCTGGGCCGCGCTGATGAACTCGCCGCGCAGCCGCGCCCTGGTGGTCTGCGGTGGATTGTCCACCGCCTCCGCGATGTCCTCGTCGGTGGTGACGCGCGCGGCCAGCCCCTTGCGCTGCAGCAGATCGAAGACGCCGCGCCCGCGCTTGATGTCGTGGTAGGCCAGGTCCAGCTGAGCGATCTTCGGGTCGGACAGCTCCATGTTGTAGCGGTCCTGGTAGCGCTGGAACAGCTTGCGCTTGATCACCCAGTCGATCTCGGTGTCCACCTTGGCGAAGTCCTGGCTCTCGACGGCGTCGAGCTGGCGGCCCCACAGGTCGACGATCTGCTCGATCTGGGCGTTGGGTTCGCGGGTCTGCAGGTGCTCGACGGCGCGGCTGTAGTACTCGCGCTGGATGTCCAGCGCGCTGGCCTGACGTCCGCCGGCCAGCCGCACCGGCCGACGGCCGGTGACGTCGTGGCTGACCTCCCGGATGGCGCGGATGGGGTTGTCCAGGGAGAAGTCCCGGAACGGGACGCCGGCTTCGATCATCTCCAACACCAGCGCGGCCGTGCCCACCTTGAGCATTGTGGTGGTCTCGCACATGTTGGAGTCGCCGACGATCACGTGCAGCCGCCGGTATTTCTCGGCGTCGGCGTGCGGCTCGTCGCGGGTGTTGATGATCGGCCGGCTGCGCGTGGTGGCCGAGGAGACGCCTTCCCAAATGTGCTCGGCGCGTTGGGAAAGGCAGAACGTTGCGGCCTTGGGGGTCTGCAGCACCTTGCCGGCGCCGCAGATCAGCTGGCGGGTGACCAGGAACGGCAACAGCACATCGGAGATCCGGGAGAACTCGCCGGCCCGCACGATCAGGTAGTTCTCGTGGCACCCGTAGGAGTTGCCCGCCGAATCGGTGTTGTTCTTGAACAGGTAGATGTCGCCGCCGATGCCCTCGTCGGCGAGCCGCTGCTCTGCGTCGACGAGCAGGTCTTCCAGCACCCATTCGCCGGCGCGGTCGTGGGTGACCAGCTGCACCAGGCTGTCGCACTCGGCGGTGGCGTACTCGGGATGGCTTCCCACGTCGAGGTAAAGACGGGCCCCGTTACGCAGGAAGACGTTGGAGCTGCGGCCCCACGACACCACGCGGCGGAACAAGTATCGGGCCACCTCGTCCGGGCTGAGCCGCCGGTGGCCGTGGAATGTGCAGGTGACCCCGAACTCGGTCTCGATGCCCATGATTCGTCGCTGCACGTAATCGAGGGTACTGGTTGTCCGACCGCGACGGTGAGCAAGCCGCACGTATCGATCTGACCAAGTTTTTCGCAGGCCTTCCGACACCGCGTCGGGGCGCGGGCTACCGCCAACTTTCGTCGTGCGCCTTCTACTGGCTCACCTGCACCTTATGAACCATCAGACCCATCAGCACCGGCGACTGGCGGGGCGCCGAACGATGTCTAGTCGGCGGATTCGCCGTCAGCATCCTCGCCGTCGCCTCCCGAGCCGTTCGAATCCAGCTCGCGCAGCAATTTCTCCAGGCTGGCGCGGTTGATCCGCCGGAACGCCCGTCGCGGCCGGTTGACGTCCAAGATGGCCATTTCCAGGCTGCCGACGTCCAGGGTGGACTGATCGCCATTCGAGGCTTCGCTGCCGGCCCGCAGGGCTTTGACGGCGATACGCGTGGCCTCACGCAGGTCGGCGTTCTCGGCGTAAGACTCCTTGAGCGCCGTGGTGATCGGTTCGGTGGTGCCACCCATGACCACGAAGTGCGGCTCGTCGGCGATCGATCCGTCATAGGTAATCCGGTACAGCTCAGGCGGTTTGCTCTCGCCGTAGTGCGCGACCTCGGCCACACACAATTCCACCTCGTAGGGCTTGGCCTGCTCGGTGAAGATGGTGCCCAGCGTCTGCGCGTAGACGTTGGCCAGCTGGCGGCCCGTCACGTCGCGTCGGTCATAGGCGTACCCGCGGGTGTCGGCGAATTGGATTCCACCACGGCGCAGGTTGTCGAATTCGTTGAACTTGCCGGCGGCCGCGAAGCCGACGCGATCGTAGAGTTCGCTGATCTTCTGCAGCGACCGCGACGGGTTCTCAGCGACGAAAAGCACACCACCGGCGTAGGCCAGTGCGACGACGCTCTTGCCCCGGGCGATGCCCTTACGCGCGAGCTCACTGCGCTCGCGCATCGCCTGTTCAGGCGAGATGAAATACGGAAAGCTCACTTCTCACCGCCATCGGGGCCGAAAGTGTCAGCGCGCGAACGGCTTTGAATCACTTCGCGGGCGAATTCGGCGATGCGGCTCTCCGGCACCTCAAGCGCCCCTTCGGCACCGATGGTGACCGCCGTGGGATAGATCCCGCGCACCAGATCCGGTCCGCCGGTCGCGGAATCGTCATCGGCCGCGTCGTAGAGCGCCTCGATCGCGACGCGCACCGCCGAGTCCGCATCGGTGACCTGTGAGTACAGCTTCTTCATCGACGACTTGGCGAAAATCGAGCCTGAGCCCACCGACTGGTAGCCCTCCTCTTCCACGTTCCAGCCGCCGGCGGCGTCGAAAGACACGATGCGGCCGGCGCCCTCGGGGTCGGGCGCATCGATGTCGTAACCGACCAGCAGCGGCAACGCGATCAGACCCTGCATCGCGGCCGCCAGGTTTCCGCGCACCATGATGGCCAGCCGGTTGACCTTGCCGGCGAAGGTGAGCGGCACACCTTCGAGCTTCTCGTAGTGCTCGAGCTCCACCGCATACAGGCGGGCGAACTCCACCGCGATCGCGGCGGTGCCGGCGATGCCGGTGGCGGTGTAGTCATCGGTGATGTACACCTTCTTGACGTCGCGTCCGGCGATCATGTTGCCCTGCGTGGAACGCCGATCGCCGGCGAGCACCGCGCCGCCGGGGTATTTCAGCGCGACGATGGTGGTGCCGTGCGGCAGCTGCCCCGTGGCGGCATCCGAGTGCGTGCCCGACAGGCTCGCCGGCAGCAAATCCGGCGCCTGACGGCGCAGCAAGTCAGCGAACGAAGAGAGATCTATAGCTGGGCTTCTTGGATGTGCGTAGCCCGGAAGCGCGGAATTGGTGGACAGGCGATCAGAAAAAGGCCAGGTCACTGTCCGCCCTTTTGGACATACGCGCGAACGAAGTCCTCGGCGTTCTCCTCGAGAACATCGTCGATCTCATCGAGCAGATCGTCGGTGTCCTCGGCTAGCTTCTCCCGGCGCTCTTGGCCCGCAGCGGTGCTGCCGGCGATGTCGTCCTCGTCGTCGCCACCACCGCCACGCTTGGTCTGCTCCTGAGCCATCGCCGCCTCCTGCGTTGTCTGGGCCTGTTGAATGGCTGGTTCACCGATCAAGCCACACTGCCCGTTGGTCTACTCAGCCTACCGGTCGACCCCGACGTTGCCGCGGTTAACCGGCACCTAGCTAGTGAGCTGCTCTACCAGCTCGGCAGCGCTGTCCACCGAGTCCAGCAGCGCCCCGACGTGCGCCTTGCTGCCGCGCAGCGGCTCTAGCGTCGGAATCCGGACCAGAGAGTCACCACCCAGGTCGAAAATCACCGAATCCCAGCTGGCCGCGGCGATGTCTGCGCCGAACCTGCGCAGGCACTCACCGCGGAAGTATGCGCGGGTATCCGTCGGCGGCTTGTCCACGGCTTCGAGCACCTGGTGTTCGTTGACCAGGCGCTTCATCGAGCCCCGGGCGACCAGGCGGTTGTACAGACCCTTATCCAGCCGGACGTCGGAATATTGCAAGTCCACCAGGTGCAACCGCGGCGCCGACCAGCTCAGGTTTTCCCGCTGCCGGAACCCCTCGAGCAGGCGCAGCTTGGCCGGCCAGTCCAGCAGTTCGGCGCATTCCATCGGGTCGCGCTCGAGTTGGTCGAGCACGTGCGCCCAGGTTTCGACGACGTCGGCCGCGCGCGGGTCCGGGTCGCGGCTGTCGACCAGTTTG
>DASTKA010000525.1:0-3167 GCA_035716165.1 Mycobacterium sp.
AGATGGGCCACCGCCACCACTTGCCATTCCAGCCCCTTTGCGGAGTGCACGGTGAGCACTTGCACGCGGTCACGCGCGGCCGCCAATGGTGCTGGCGCCAAGCCGTTTTCGACCGACTCGGCGACGTCGAGATAGGCCAGCAGGCCGGCCACCGACGTGGCCGACGACCCGTCTCCGAGTCCCGTTGCGGGGTCGGTGCGTTCGGCGTAATCGGCCACGACGTCGGCGAACGCATCCAGGTGCTCGATGCCGGCCCAGCCGGCCCCGAGCCCCGCCGCGGCCCGGGCTTCGCAGTCGATGCCGAGCACCCGGCGTACCTCGGCCACCAGATCCGGGAGCGGATGGCGGAGGTGGGCGCGCATGGCGCTCAGTTCGCCAGAAAGCGCGGTGATGCGCTGATACCCCGCGGCCGAATACGCCCCGGCCGCACCGGGATCGGCGATCGCGTCGGCCAGGCACACCGTGTCCGCGTCGGGGCCGGCCGCACTCGCGATCGACTCGGGCGACACGGCTTCGGCCGCCTGCTCACCCCCGCCGAGCGCACGCGCGCGCTGCCAGAGCGCCGCGAGGTCGCGGGCGCCGAGACGCCACCGTGAACCGGTGAGCACATGCATCGCCGCCGCGCCGGCCGTCGGATCGGCAACCAGTCGCAGCATCGCCACCACCTCGGCGACCTCCGGGATGGCGAGCAGGCCGGCCAACCCGACGACCTCGACGGGTATCCCGCGGGCGCGCAGCACATCCGCGATGGGCGCGGCATCGGCGTTGCGGCGCACCAAGACCGCGGCCGTCGGCGGGCTGACCCCCACATCGCGGGCCCGCCGATAGCGCGCGTCGAGATGGTCGGCGATCCACTCCCGCTCGGCCGTCACATCGGCAAGCAAGGCACAGCGGACGGTGCCGGGCTGAGCATCTGGGCGCGGTCGCAACGCATGCACGGCCACCGATCGCCGCCGTGCCTCCGCCGACACCGCGTTGGCCACCCGCAGAGCGCGCGGCGGGTTGCGCCAGCTGGTCCGCAATTCCAGGATCGGCGCGGGGGCGCCGTCGGACCGCGGGAAGTCGGTGGTGAACCGCGGCAGGTTGGTCGCCGACGCGCCGCGCCAGCCGTAGATCGACTGAATGGGGTCACCGACGGCAGTGAGCGCCAGCCCGTCGTCGACTCCACCGCCGAATAATGCTGAGAGCGCGATCCGTTGGGCGTGGCCGGTGTCCTGGTACTCGTCGAGCAGCACCACCCGGTAGCGGCCGCGCAGGTCCTCGCCGACTTGCGGAAACGTCGCCGCCAGCCTGGCCGCCGACGCCATCTGCATCCCGAAGTCCATCACCTTCGCGGCGCGCATGCGTTCGTTGAGGGCGTCGAGCAGCGGCACCAGTTCGGCACGCTCGGTCTGGGTGGCCAGCAGCCGCAGCAGCCATTGGCTGGGGCCGCGGTCCCGTTGGTAGGGCCCGGCGGGCAGGGAATGGATCAGCCTTTCCAGCTCTGTGTGGGTATCGCGCAGCTGGCCGGTGTCCACCAGGTGTTCGGACAGCTGCCCCCACAGCCGCAGCACCATCGAGGTGACGGCCGCCGGTGTCTTGTCGGTGCGCAGGTCCCCGCGGTAACCGTTGACCAGGTCGAAAGCCAGCTGCCACAACTCGGTTTCGCCGAGCAGCCGGGTGTCGGGCTCGACGGGCAGCAACAACCCGTAGTCGCGCAGCAGCGAGCCGGCGAAGGCGTGGTAGGTGCTGACCATCGGCGCGCCCCCGGCCTCGACGGGCGCATCGCCGGCGCCCCGCGCGCCCAGACCGACGCCGTCCAGCCGGGCCAACCGCGACCGGACCCGGCGCAGCAGCTGGCCGGCGGCCTTGCGGGTGAACGTCAGTCCCAGCACCTGTCCGGGTTCGGCGTAGCCGTTCGCGATCAGCCACACCACCCGCGCGGCCATGGTTTCGGTTTTGCCGGCGCCGGCCCCGGCGATGACGACCAGCGGTCCCGGCGGTGCGGCGATGACGGCGGCCTGCTCGTCGGTGGGTGGGAAAAGCCCCAGCGCGCCGGCCAATTCGGCGGGGCTGTAGCGCGGTCGGGGCGTCATCGCCGCGACCCGTCGGCGTGGGCCGGGCAGTTCGGCCGGACGGGGCAGTGGGTACAGCCATCGTTGCGCCGCGCGATGAACTGCGGGCCCGACGTCGCGTCGGCGGCCCGCGCGATCACCTCGCGCCATTCGCCGCCGGCGGCCGCGGTCAGCGGATCCTGTTCGCGTTCGGCCACTCCCGATGCCCCGGTCTTGCCGAGGTAAACCAGCCGTGCACCGCCGGGTTCGACGTTGTCGTTCCCGTTGCCGAGCATTCCTTCGGCCACGGCCAGCTGATACATGGCCAGTTGGGCGTGTTGCTGCGCATCGTCCTTGCTGACCGGCGTCTTGCCCGTTTTGATGTCGACGATCACCAGCCGGCCGGCGGCGTCGCGTTCCAGCCGGTCAACCCGGCCGCGCAGGCGGACCTCGGCGCCGCCCTCGGTGGCCACGGTTCCGTCGATCTCGACCTCGACGCCGACCTCGGTCAATGCGCCCCGGGTTTGCGCTCGCCACTCGATGAACGCCTCCAGCATTGCGCGGTGGCGGGCAAGCTCGTTGGCCGAATGCCATTGCGCCGCAAAGGGCAGATGCTTCCAGGCGCGGTTCAGCTCGGCCAGCAGTTCCGATTCGCTCTTGTGCGGTTCGGCGATCAGGGCGTGCACCACCGACCCGATCGCCGAGCGCACGTCGCGCGGGTTGGCTCCGCCGTGCCGCTCGGCGAGCCAGCGCAGCGGACAGTCGTTGAGCGTTTGCATCGTCGAGGGCGTCAGGGTGACGACATCGCCGCCGTTTCGCAGCGGTTCGCTGGTGCTGATCGGGGTCAGGCCGTGCCATCCCGCCGGGTCGGCGCCGGGTACGCCGGCTTTGGCCAACCGGGCCAATTGCGTTGCCGCGCAGGCGCGGGCGAGCTCATCCACCGCCCCGACGGGGGCGCACACCACGCCACGCAGCCGGCCGACCAGCGCGGCCCCGGACAGTACCCGGGGCGCCGAAACGGGTTGCACACCAGCACTATCCACGCCTTCGTCGACCCACTGTGTGACCTCGCCGAAGAACACCGAGGGCAGCGCCGCCTCGTGACACGCCCCATCCGTATCACTGACGACGGCG
>DASTKA010000526.1:0-2387 GCA_035716165.1 Mycobacterium sp.
CGAAGAGGATTTCAACGCACCCCGTGAAGAATGCGGTGTATTCGGGGTTTGGGCCCCCGGCGAGGACGTCGCCAAACTCACCTATTACGGCTTGTACGCGCTGCAGCACCGGGGCCAGGAGGCCGCCGGCATCGCCGTCGCCGATGGATCCCAGGTGCTGGTCTTCAAAGATTTGGGCCTGGTCAGCCAGGTGTTCGACGAGCAGACGCTCGGTGCGATGCCGGGCCACGTCGCCATCGGACACTGCCGCTACTCGACCACGGGTGACACGACGTGGGAGAACGCGCAGCCGGTGTTCCGCAACACCGCGGCCGGCACCGGGGTTGCGTTGGGACACAACGGGAACCTGGTCAACACCGCCGAGCTCGCCGCCCGCGCCCGTGACGAGGGGCTGATCGCCAAGCGCGCCCCGGCGCCAGCGACGACGGACTCGGACATTCTGGGAGCGCTGCTGGCCCACGGCGCGGCGGACGCCACCCTGGAGCAGGCGGCGCTGGACCTGCTGCCGACCGTGCGCGGCGCCTTCTGCCTGACCTTCATGGACGAGAACACCCTCTACGCCTGCCGTGATCCCCATGGGGTGCGGCCCCTTTCGCTGGGACGGCTGGACCGAGGCTGGGTGGTGGCTTCCGAAACGGCGGCGCTCGACATCGTCGGCGCCTCGTTCGTGCGCGACATCGAACCGGGCGAATTGCTGGCGATCGACGCCGACGGCGTCCGCTCCACGCGTTTCGCCAACCCCACCCCCAAGGGCTGCGTCTTCGAATACGTCTACCTGGCGCGACCGGACAGCACGATCGCCGGCCGGTCCGTCCACGCGACCAGGGTGGAGATCGGTCGCCGGTTGGCCCGCGAACGTCCCGTCGACGCCGACCTGGTGATCGGCGTCCCCGAGTCGGGCACGCCCGCCGCCGTCGGATATGCGCAGGAATCCGGCATTCCTTACGGGCAGGGCCTGATGAAGAACGCCTACGTCGGGCGGACCTTCATCCAGCCGTCGCAGACCATCCGCCAGCTCGGTATCCGGCTGAAGCTCAACCCGCTGCGCGAAGTGATCCGGGGTAAGCGACTCATTGTCGTCGACGACTCGATCGTGCGCGGGAACACCCAGCGCGCCCTGTTGCGGATGCTGCGCGAGGCCGGTGCCGTCGAAGTGCACGTGCGGATCGCCTCGCCCCCGGTCAAATGGCCCTGCTTCTATGGCATCGACTTCCCGTCACCGGCGGAACTGATCGCCAACGCGGTCGAAGACAAGAAGGAGATGCTCGAGGCGGTGCGGCATGCCATCGGCGCCGACTCGCTGGGTTACATCTCGTTGCGTGGCCTGGTCGCGGCCTCCGAGCAGCCGGCCTCGCGACTGTGCACCGCGTGCTTCGACGGCCAGTACCCGATCGAACTGCCCGGCGAAACGGCGTTGGGCAAGAACGTCATCGAGCACATGCTCGCCAACGCCGCCCGCGGCGCCGGACTCGACGAACGTGCGCCCGACGAAGTGCCGGTCGTGCACTGAGGGGATCCGTTGCGCTCCTTCACCGACGTTTGATACCGGCCATCAGCGCCGCCCGGTAGCCTTTATCGCGATGACGGATCCCGGAAAGAGTCCAGGACGCCACCACGGCAGTCACGGCATCACCTACGCGTCGGCCGGGGTGGACATTGAAGCCGGCGACCGCGCCGTCGAATTGTTCAAGCCGCTGGCCACCAAGGCCACGCGACCCGAGGTTCGGGGCGGCTTGGGCGGGTTCGCCGGCCTGTTCGCGCTACGCGGCGACTACCGCGAGCCGCTGCTGGCGGCGTCGACCGATGGCGTCGGCACGAAGTTGGCGGTGGCCCAGGCGATGGACAAGCACGACACCATCGGCCACGACCTGGTCGGCATGGTCGTCGACGACCTGGTGGTCTGCGGCGCCGAGCCGCTGTTCCTACAGGACTACATCGCGGTGGGCCGGACGGTGCCGGAACGCTTGAGCGCCATCGTCAGTGGCATCGCCGAGGGATGCGTGCGGGCCGGCTGCGCGCTGCTCGGCGGCGAGACGGCCGAACACCCCGGGCTGATGGAACCGGACCACTACGACATCTCGGCCACCGGGATCGGTGTCGTCGAGGCCGACGACGTGCTGGGGCCCGACCGCGTCAAACCCGGCGACGTCATCATCGCGATGGGCTCGTCCGGTCTGCATTCCAACGGTTATTCGTTGGCCCGCACGGTGCTGCTCGAGATCGACCGGATGAACCTCGAAGGCTATATAGAGGAGTTCGGCCGCACCCTGGGTGAAGAGCTGCTCGAACCCACCCGCATCTACGCCAAGGACTGCCTGGCGCTCGCGGCCGAAACGCATGTCCGCACCTTCTGCCACGTCACCGGCGGTGGACTGGCCGGCAATCTG
>DASTKA010000527.1:0-2241 GCA_035716165.1 Mycobacterium sp.
ATGTCGTAACTCCCTTCAGTTCATGACTGCTAGCAACGCTAACCCCTCCGGGTCCGCGTGTCAATAGCATCGGTAGAAATACGAGCAGTGCTAGAATCTGGTATGGCCATCCAAGATCGGCGTGAACGCGAACGGGCCGCCCGTCGACGGCTGATCATCGGAACGGCCCGCAGGCTGGCCGAGGCCGAAGGCTGGGATGCCGTCACCACCCGTCGGCTGTCCACCGAAATCGAATACAGCCAACCCGTCTTGTACAAGCATTTCACCGGCATGGAACAGATCGCCGACGCCGTCGCCCTCGACGGGTTCGCCGAACTCGCCGAGGCGATCCGGGCCGCCTACTCCGACACCGGCGCTGCCAGCGACACCCTGACCCGGACCGCCCGCGCCTATTTGGACTTTGCCCGCGACAACCCCGCGGTCTACGACGCGATGTTCACCCGTGCGACCACCCTGCAATTCGCCGCCCAGGACACGCCTCCTCAGCTTTTGGCGGCCTTCGCAGCGCTGCATCAAGCGGTCGGCATGGTCGCCGGCGAACCGGATGCCGACACGCTCACCGAGGTGTTCTGGGCCGCGCTGCACGGGCTGGTCACCCTCGGCCGTACCGGCCGGCTGCGCCCCGCGTACGACGCGGACCGTCTGCGACTGCTCGTCGACGAGTTCACCAGCACACGACAAACGAGCCCCTAGGCCGAGCATCGACTCGCGGTGTAACACCCATTGCCCCAAAGCTTTTGAGCCAGAGGTTTGCCCCCGTCGACTCGCTCCCTCCGGCCCGGGCGGCCATCAAGCAAGACGGTTTAGCCGAAAACTGTTGCGGCGTCCGGGTATAGCGTCGTCGGGGCCGCTCTTGCTCGGTGGTCGACGCATCCGTTCACTGCGGCGCAGTCGGGCGACGGGCCGCGCGAACCTCGGAATCGCTGCGATGTTGAAGCATTAGGATAGCCGCATGGCCAAAGGCCTCAAGCCCGCGCAGATGCGCACCTACTTCGCCCTGACGGAGGCGGCCAGCTTGCTGCAGTACGCCGTGCGGCAGCAGTTGCAGGCCGAGGGTGACCTCAGCTACGTCCAGTTCGAGATCTTGGCCAAACTAGTCGACGCAGGCCGGCCGCTGACGATGACGGAACTGGCCGACGGTGTGGTCTACAGCCGCAGCGGCCTTACGCATCAGGCCGGACTTTTGCAAAATGCAGGGCTCATCACCCGCGATGTCAGTACCCATGACAAGCGCGCCACGGTAGTCGGCATCACAAAAGCGGGCCGAGCCCGCGTCGACAAAGTCCTCCCCGGCCACATCCAGGTCGTGCGCGACCTGTTGTACGGCTCGCTTTCCGACCGGGACGTGAACACCCTGGGCGACCTCATGAGCCGTGTCCGCGACCACATGCGTGACCGCCCACCCCGCTCGGCCGCGCCGCGTAAACGTCGCAAAGGTGCGAATTGATCACGCGGTCAACGACATATGCGGTCGGCGACTAGCAATACCTCGCAATGCCGGCACCGCCGGCGCTCTAATCCTCGCCGAGCACGCGGTGCAGCGCCTTGCGTGCATCGGTCAGCGCCTCGAGCACCTTGGCCCGGGTCTCGGCAAGCTGCTGCTTCTGCTCGTCGGTGCCCGTCCACGCGATGGTGCGGGCCAGCCCGGCGATCTCGAACAACTCCTTGCGGATCTTCACCACGTCGCCGAACTTGGCCGCGCGGCCCAGGAAGGCGTGCGCGGTCTCGCTGCTGATTCCTCGCCACGCCAAGAGGTTTCGGCCGAACTCAGTCAGTGTCGCCACACCGCCGTCGACCGTGACCACGCCACGGCCGGCGAGGATGCCAATCGCCAGCTCGGCCACGTCCTGCGGCGGAGTGAACGCGCCGTCGGTCGCGTCGGCGACCCGTTGCACCACCTGCGCGGCGTCGGCGGGCCCGTCCAACAACAACGCCGCGGTGACGAACGCCGCGCGCTTCAGCCCGTGACGCCTGCCGAAGTGCGCGAAGCCGTGACCGCCGGCACCCGGACCGCCGAAGCCCGGGCCCCCGAAACCGGGCCCACCGAAGCCCGGACCCCCGTAGCCCGTGCCCCCGAAACCCGGGCCCCCGAAACCGGGCCCACCGAAGCCCGGACCGCCGAAACCGGGGCCACCGAAACCACCGCCAAAGAATCCATGAGACATGACCGTTTTCCTTTCTCGAACCATCAATTTCCTTGATACCAGGGAGTGTGGCGATGTCAATTAAGTTGATGGTTGA
>DASTKA010000528.1:0-2294 GCA_035716165.1 Mycobacterium sp.
ATCAGTCACGGAGCTCGCCGGGGCCGCGGGCGAAGCTCTCGGGCACAGCGACTGGGTCACCATCACCCAGGAAGACGTCAACCTGTTCGCCGATGCCACCGGCGACCACCAGTGGATACACGTCGACCCGGAACGGGCCGCGTCCGGGCCGTTCGGCAAGACCATCGCCCACGGTTTCATGACCCTGGCGCTGCTGCCTCAGCTGCAGCACCAGATCTACACCGTCAACGGCATCAAGCTCGCAATCAACTACGGCCTCAACAAGGTTCGTTTCCCCGCCCCCGTTCCCGTCGGCTCACGGGTGCGTGCCGAGAGCTCGTTGGTCAGCGTCGACGACGTGGGCAACGGCGCCGTGCAGGCGACCATCTCGACCACCGTCGAGATCGAGGGATCGGCCAAGCCGGCGTGCGTGGCCGAAAGCGTAGTTCGCTTCGTCGCCTGAGACCTAGAACTCGGCGACCGCGTGTTCGAGCCGCTCGGCCAGTCGCGCCTGAGCTTCGGCGCGCCGGGTCGGTATGTGAGCCGACGGGAAAGGCGTTGTCACCGGCTCGTATTCGCGCAGGGTCCGGCGGGCGACCGTCATCTTGTGCAGCTCGGTGGCGCCGTCGGCGATGCCCAGCGACTCGGCGGCCACCAGCATCTTGACGAACGGCATCTCATCGGAGACGCCGAGCGCGCCGTGCAGGTGCATGGCCCGCTGCGCGACGTCGTGCAACACCTGGGGCATGGCCACTTTCACCGCCGCGATGTCACGACGCACCTTCTGGTAGTCGTGGTGCTTGTCGATCAACCACGCGGTGCGCAGCACCAGCAAACGGAACTGCTCGATCTGGATCCAGCTGTCGGCGATCTTCTCCTGGGTCATCTGGAAATCGGCGAGTCGGCCATGCCGGGTCTTGCGAGACACCGCACGTTCACACATCATGTCAAAAGCGCTGCGGGCCAACGCAATTGTGCGCATCGCATGGTGGATCCGGCCGCCGCCCAAGCGGGTCTGCGCGATCATGAACGCCTGTCCTTCGCCACCCAGCACATGATCTGCCGGCACGCGGACGTCGGTGTAGCGGACGTAGCCATGCGTTGCGCGCTTTGACGATTCCGCCCCCACGCCGACGTTGCGCACGATCTCGATGCCCGGCGTTTCGGCCGGAACGATGAACAGCGACATCTTGTCGTACGTGCGGGCCTCGGAGTTCGTGACCGCCATGACGATGAAGAAAGACGCGTGTTTGGCGTTGGTGGAGAACCACTTCTCGCCGTTGATGACCCAGTAGTCGCCGTCTCGGGTTGCGGCGGTGACGAATTGCCCCGGATCAGAACCGCCTTGCGGCTCGGTCATCGAATAACAGGAGGTGATCTCGCCGTCCAGCAGCGGCTGCAGGTAGCGGGCCTTCTGCTCGTCGGTGCCGAACAGGGCGAGGATCTCGGCGTTGCCGGAATCCGGTGCCTGGCAGCCGAACACCGACGGGGCCCAGCGGGAGCGGCCCAGGATTTCGTTGAGCAGCGCCAGCTTGACCTGACCGAAACCCTGGCCGCCGAGCTCCGGCCGCAGGTGGGCGGCCCACAATCCCTGGTCCTTCACCTGCTGCTGCAGCGGCCGCAGGATGGCCATCATTTCGGCGTTCTTCTTGTCGTACGGGTCGAGTGCGACCAGGTCGAGCGGTTCCAGCTCTTCGGTCATGAATTTTTCGACCCAGTCCAGCTTTGCCTGATATTCGGGGTCTGTTTCGAAGTCCCACACCGTGGCCAACCAATCCCCGGCGCGGCGCCGCACCGGACTCGTTGATGAAGCCTCCCCATCCTAGAGCGGGGCGGCGGAGGATCAGATGTCGCCGCGGGTGTCGATCACGCGCTGCGCGACGTCGACGAGCTTGGTTTGGCTCTCCTGAGAGAGCCGGCGCAGCAGGTCGAACGCGCGCAATTCGTCGACGCCGTAGCGCTCCATGATGATGCCTTTGGCCTGCCCGATGCGGTCTCGCGTGGACAGGGCCGACTGCATCTGCCGTCCGTGGCTTCCCGCCATGATCGCCGAGGCCGCATGTGCGGCGAATACGGTCCCGATGGTCTCGGCTTCGGTGTCCCACACGTCAGGCCGGAAACTGAACAGGTTGAGCGCGCCCGCGGTGCGCTCCGCGGTGTACAGCTTGAACGAGAGGCTGCTCAGCACGCCGTGTTCCACGGCGGCCGGGGCGTATCGAGGCCAGCGGGGTTCGTCGCGCAGGTCATCGCTGCGCACGATCGTCTGTTTCAGCGCGGCATCGTGGCAGGGGCCCTCATGGAAGTCGTGCTGTAGC
>DASTKA010000529.1:0-2827 GCA_035716165.1 Mycobacterium sp.
AGCGCGTGGTCGAGGAGGAAGCTGCTTTCGAAGCCGCGAAATCTGGTGTTCCAGCCGAGAAAGCCGACGCCGCGAGTGGCCATGTAGTCGGCGAGATAGTGCTCGGAGAAGTCGATCTGGTAGTGCGTGGCGATCATCGCCACCTTGGGTTTGCGTCCGACGCCGCGGTGGTACAGCCCCTGGCACGGGTGCCCGCCGGCTCCCGCGCGCCCCGCGGTGCGCGACGGCAGCCCGACGAATTCGCGGATCACTCCGGCACCGGTGCGACGAGTCAATTCGGCGGCCCTCCTGATGCGTAGATGGCTCGGTAATAGATGTTGGCCAGGGTTTGGATGCACGCCTGATCGTCGGGCTCCGCCGAACGCGCACCGGCGAGCTGGAGGTAGCAGAACTGGTTGAACATCGCGACGATGGCCTCTGCGATCAGCCGCGGATCGTCGTCGCGGCAATAGCCCTCGGCCTGGGCTCGCCGGACGGAGCCGGCAATGAAAGATACTGGTATTTCGCAGATTTCGGCCCAGCATTGCGCGAAGTCGTCGTTGATCATCGCCAGCTGCGACACGCTGATCACCTCGGCGAGCCGGTTGCGGTAGGTGTGCCAGTGCGCGGCGGCGGCGGCGTAGGCGCGCTCGCGATCGGACAGACCATGTTCGGTCACCGACTGCGCGCGCTCGTTCGCCTCGTCGCGGAAGCGCAGCGCCCACTGACGCACCATCGCCTCTTTGGAGTCGTAGTAGTTGTAAAAGGACGCAGCCGAGCGGCCCGCTTCCGCGGCGATGTCGCCGATGGTCGTGGCCAGCACGCCTTTGCGCGCAATGACGGTCCGGGCGGCCACGTCGATGGCGGCCTGCGTCCGCCTGCCGCGGAGGGTGGGAAGCTGTGCGGGCTGCCGGTCGGCAGGGGAGGCCGCGGTCGACACCTACGCACGCTCCTCTCTGGGCCAAAACTGAAACTGATGTTAGATTCAGATCTGGATCTTGGCCAGGATTGTCGTGCCGGGACCGAGGGGAGTCACCAGATGATCAAGCCGCACAACACCAATACCGAATTCGAACTCGGCGGGATCAACCATGTCGCCCTGGTGTGTTCGGACATGGCCAAAACCGTGGACTTCTACAGCAATATCCTCGGCATGCCGCTGATCAAGTCGCTCGATCTACCCGGTGGCGCCGGCCAGCACTTCTTCTTCGACGCCGGCAATGGCGACTGCGTCGCCTTCTTCTGGTTTGCCGACGCCCCCGACCGGGTGCCGGGGATCTCGTCGCCGGGCGCCATCCCGGGCATCGGCGACATCACCAGCGCCGTCAGCACCATGAACCACCTGGCCTTCCACGTGCCGGCCGAGAAGTTCGACGCCTACCGCCAACTCCTCAAGGACAAAGGGGTGCGGGTCGGGCCGGTGCTCAATCACGACGAAAGCCCCATGCAGGTGTCCGCGACCGTGCATCCCGGCGTCTATGTGCGGTCGTTCTATTTCCAGGACCCCGACGGGATCACCCTCGAATTTGCCTGCTGGGTAAAGGAATTCGAGAGCGGGGATGCCAAGGCTGTGCCGAGAACCGCGGCGGATCGCCGGCCTCCGGTGGGCGCCGCTCACTGAGCAGCCAGGCCGAGCCGGAGGATGGTTTCATGACCGACGGCATTCTGACCGACGCGCAGATCGCGGCGCTGACGCCCGAGCAACGGCGGGCACTGATCACCCGGCTGGAGCAACCCCTCGGTGACGTGATCGACCCGGACTTCCTGGCCCGGGTGCGGCGAATCCGGTTGAGTTTGATGATCGGTGGGTCGATGGCGATGGTGCCGTGGCTTGGATACCTGTCCGTGACGCTGCCGGAAAACTACGTCGCGCACAACTGGCCGATCACCTGGGTCGGTTTCGACGTGCTGCTGGTCGGTTTCATGCTGACGACGGCGGTGCTCGGATACCTGCGTCGTCAGCTGCTGGTGCTCGCGGCCTTCACCACCGGGGTTCTGCTGATCTGCGACGCGTGGTTCGACCTGATGACCGCCGGACCCAAGGACATCTGGCTGTCGGTGATCACGGCATGTTTGGTCGAAGTGCCGTTGGCGGTCTTTATGATCACCAGCGCGGTGCGCATCATGCGGCTCACCATGCTGCGGTTGTGGCTGCTGCATCCAGGCATGCGGCTCTGGAATCTGCCGTTGTTCCCATGAGCCGCGACGTTAGGCGTCGGCACGTGTTTCGGTGAGGCGGTATAGGTTTGGCTCGGCGAGCTCGTCGAGCAGCGCCGCGAGCTGATCGACGAGCTGATCCGGTTCGAGTTGGACGTCACCGGCCAGCCAGGCGCTGATGGTCTGCCCGACGCCGCCGACCACGAAATGCGCGGCGGCCTTGATGCGTTCGTTCGCCGGAACTCGCAGCGCGTGGCCGACGTGCTGACCGGACAACATGGCGAACAGCGCGCTGGACTCGACGCGTTTGCGCACGATCACCGGATCGGCCAGCTGCGTGCTGAACACCAGCCGCCCCACGCGGGGGTCTTCGGTGATGGTGCGCACGATGTTGGCCATGCACGCGCGGGTTTGCTCCTCGGCGGGCGCCGCGGCGACCGCCGCCTGGGTGGTAGCGGCCAGCTCGGCGACGACCCAGTCGAACACGCGCGCGACGAATTCGTCCTTGTCGGCGAAGCTCTCATAGAAGTACCGGGCGGCCAGGCCGGCGCTGCGGCATACACCGCGGACGGTCACCGCGGAGATGTTCTGCTGCTCCGCCCCGAGCAGATCAAGGCCCGCGGCGATGAGCCGGTTACGGCGGGTGGCCAGGCGCTCTGCGGCCTCGACCCCGCGGTACGGCCGCGCGCTG
>DASTKA010000530.1:0-2824 GCA_035716165.1 Mycobacterium sp.
ATCGCGGTAAAGTTCAGGACGTGCAGCGGGTGCTCCTCCTCGGACGCCGCGACGGGGTCTGATCCAGACCGGCTTCCCGTCGCGGGTGTTCGCGATGCGCCGGTCTGAAGTTCCCCTTCTGATATCCCCGGAGCAATTACCGTGACTTCCAATCCCGACGCATTCCGTTCGGCACGCAACATCGTGCAGCCCGCCGGCCCACCAGCGCCCGGTCAACCCGCATGGAACCCACAGCGCGGTTCGTCGATGCCAGTCAACCGGTACCGGTCCTTCGCCGACGAGGTCGAGCCCATCCGGCTGCCCGACCGCAGCTGGCCGGACCGGGTCATCGCCAGCGCGCCGCTGTGGTGCGCGGTGGACCTGCGTGACGGCAACCAAGCGCTGATCGACCCGATGAGCCCGGCGCGCAAGCGGCGCATGTTCGATCTGCTGGTTCGCATGGGCTACAAGGAAATCGAAGTGGGATTCCCGTCGGCCAGCCAAACCGACTACGACTTCGTCCGCGAAATCATCACCGACGGCGCCATCCCCGACGACGTCACGATTCAGGTGCTGACCCAGTGCCGGCCGGAACTGATCGAGCGCACCTTCGAGGCATGCCACGGTGCGCCGCAGGCGATCGTGCACTTCTACAACTCGACGTCAATCCTGCAGCGCCGCGTGGTTTTTCGCGCCGACCGCGCCGCGGTGCAGGCCATCGCGACCGAGGGCGCCCGCAAGTGCGTCGAGCAGGCCGCCAAGCACCCGGGCACGCGGTGGCGGTTCGAGTATTCGCCGGAGTCCTACACCGGCACCGAGCTCGAGTACGCGCGCGATGTGTGCAATGCCGTCGGCGAAGTAATCCAGCCCACGCCGGACAATCCGATCATCTTCAACCTGCCCGCGACCGTGGAGATGGCGACGCCCAACGTCTACGCCGACTCGATCGAGTGGATGAGCCGCAACCTGGCCAACCGGGAATCGGTCATCCTGAGCCTGCATCCGCACAACGACCGCGGAACCGCCGTCGCCGCAGCCGAGTTGGGCTACCAGGCCGGGGCCGACCGCATCGAGGGCTGCCTGTTCGGCAACGGCGAGCGCACCGGCAACGTGTGCCTGGTGACGCTGGGGCTGAACCTGTTCTCCCGCGGCGTGGACCCACAGATCGACTTCTCCAACATCGACGAGATCCGCCGCACCGTGGAGTACTGCAACCAGTTGCCGGTGCACGAGCGTCACCCCTACGGCGGAGACCTGGTCTACACGGCGTTCTCCGGCAGTCACCAGGACGCCATCAACAAGGGCCTGGACCAGATGAAGGTCGACGCGGACGCCGCGGACAGCGACGTCGAGGACATGCTCTGGCAGGTGCCCTATCTGCCGATCGACCCCAAGGACGTCGGACGCACCTACGAGGCGGTGATCAGGGTCAACTCGCAGTCGGGCAAGGGCGGCGTGGCCTACATCATGAAGGCGGATCACGGCCTGGCCCTGCCGCGGCGCCTGCAGATCGAGTTCTCCCAGGTGGTGCAGAAGATCAGCGAAGGGGAAGGCGGCGAGGTCAGCCCGAAGGAGATGTGGGATGCCTTCTCCGAGGAGTACCTGGCGCCCGTGCTGCCGCTGGAGCGGATGAAACAGCGCGTCGACGCGTCGGAGGACGACAGCGGCGTCACCCGGATCACCGCGACGGTCAAGATCAACGGCGTGGAGACCGAGATCAGCGGGCAGGGCAACGGCCCACTGGCCGCGTTCGTGCACGCACTGGGCACTGTCGGCTTCGACGTCGCCGTCCTGGACTACTCCGAGCACGCCATGAGCTCGGGTGATGATGCTCAGGCCGCCGCGTATGTGGAGGCCTCGGTGGACGGTCGCACGGTGTGGGGCGTCGGGATCGCACCGTCGATCACCTCGGCGTCGCTGCGCGCGGTGGTGTCGGCGGTCAACCGCGCCGCTCGCGGGTAACGCCGTGCCGGCGGAGGGTTTCCGCCGGCACGGGTGTGGGCTACCGCGGCGCTACACCGCAAGCAACCGCTCAAAGAAGTTGCGGTAGTGCATCAAAGCCACCCGGAGGTCTTCGGTGGATGCCTGCTCGCCCCGCGCCCACTGCTCCTCGAGGCGCGAGCGCGCGTGGGCGAAGCCGTTCGTGAGCCGGTCGACCAAATCGGACACCAAGACATCGGCCTTCTGCACGCAGTCCTTCGGGTCGTCGACGAAGGCGGCCTGCACACCAGCCCACCGCGCACTCAACTCCGCGAGGTCGTCATCAGCGAAAAGCATTATTTCCGTTGATGATTCGTCGGCCGCGGGGGCGGTCGGCCGATCCTGCGAAACGACCCGGCTTTGGGTCGCTGTATCGTCGGCGGCCTGTGCGGGCGCACTCGTCGGCACCAACGGTTCGTCCCGCGCAGTGTGATCAGCCGCCTGCCCAGTGGTTTCCGCGACCGCGTGCTGGGAATCGTCGTAGGAATCAGTCAATGCCCGGTCATGCGTGGTCATGCGCTCGCCTCCTGTGCGCATCGTCGTTCGTTGTTGTCTCGAGCAACTTTTCGAACAGCGCCCGATAGTGCACGAACGCCTCCCGCTGCTCCTCGGTGCTGACATCGCCCCGCAGATGGATGCCATGCGCTGCGCGGTAGTTGTCGACAACATCTGGATGATCCACCGAGATGTCGGCTGCCCGCCGCTCGAAATCATCTACGGGATAACCGCGTTCACGCATCACCTCGGTCACCAGCCGATCGGCGACGCCGACGGCGGTTGCCGGATTATCGACGAAGCCGGTCTGCACCTGTTGCCAACGGGCGCTGAAGTCCGACAGCGCCGACGGCGTCAACGGAACTATGTC
>DASTKA010000531.1:0-2130 GCA_035716165.1 Mycobacterium sp.
CGCTGAAAGCCGTTGTGGACGCGGTGGGTTCGGAGAACGCGGTGAAGATCGTCAGCGACAACGTCACCAAGTTCCTGGGTCTGTAGTGACGACGTTCGCGCAACGGGACACCGACACCGGCGACGGACTGGTGATCCCCGAGACAGCTGACCTGAGCCGCCTGCGGCGCGAGACGGGGGCCCGGCTGCGCTCGGCGATGGCCGAGCGCGGGGTCGACGCGATGATCCTGCTGGGCAACAACGCGGTGGTCTACGCCACCGGTGCAAGCTGGCCGCTCGGCGACGCCGGGCTGTCCTACGTCGAACGGCCGGTGGCCGTGGTGCTCGCCGACGACGAATGGCCGCACCTGTTCCTGCCCTTCCGCGAAGGAGCCTCACAGGAAACGGACCTTCCCCCCGACCACCTGCACGGGCCCGTTTACCTCGAATTTGACGAGGGCGTCCAGTATTTCGCGCGGCAAGTGGCCGGAATCGTTCCGGCCAAAGCGGTGGTCGCGGTCGACGAGTTCACCGGCGCCATGTCGCGCGCCGCCAAGCTCCTCTTCCCGGGCGGTGCGCCCGTCGACGCGGCAGCGATCGTCAGCGCGGCCAAATCTGTCAAGACCCCGGATGAATTGTCGTGCATGCGCACCGCCATCCGGATCACCGATGAGGCCATGGTCGAGGTCCAGAAGCAGCTGGCACCAGGAATTCGCCAGATCGATTTGTCGGCAAGCTTTTTGCGGCGCGCCTTCGAATTGGGGGCGACCGCCAGCATGCTCGAGCCGATCTGGCAGGTGATGCCGCCGAGCAAGGCCGAGGGCGTGTGGACCACGCATGGTGACCTCGCGTTGCCGCTCCTGACCACCGAGCGCGAGCTGGCCGAAGGTGACGTGCTGTGGACCGACGTCAGCATCACCTACCAGGGCTACTGCTCCGACTTCGGGCGCACCTGGATCGTCGGCCGCGACCCGTCGCCGCGTCAGCAGGCGCAGTTCGACAAGTGGTTCGAGATCATGAACGCGGTTCTCGGCGTCGCCAAGGCCGGCGCCACGGCGGCGGATCTGGGTCGGGCCGCGATCAAGGCCAATGGCGGCACCAAGCCCTGGTTGCCGCACTTCTACCTGGGTCACGGCATCGGGGTCAACGCCGCCGAGATGCCGATGATCGGAACAGATCTCGGTCAGGAGTTCGACGAGAAGTTCGTCCTCAAGCCCGGGATGGTGCTGGTGCTGGAGCCCGTGGTGTGGGAAGACGGCACCGGGGGTTACCGCAGTGAAGAGGTGCTGGTGATTACCGAGGAAGGCTGGATTCGTTTGACCGACTACCCCTATGACCCGTATGGCAACTGAAGTTCTGCCCGACGAGCGCACGCTGCGGTCGGGCCGCCGGCACCGGGCGCTGGAGCAGATGGCGGCGCACGATCTCGATGTCCTGGTCCTCGGCCGGCAGGCCAACGTGCGCTATGTCACCGGGGCGCCGCAACTGTGGGTCGCCGGCACCCGGCCGTTCGGCCCGACCTGCGTGCTGGTGCGCGAGACCGGCGCCGTGCACCTCCTCAGCACCTGGGACGAGGGCATTCCCGAGGACATCCCCCACGAGAACCTCTACGGCATCTCGTGGAACCCGATGAACACGATGTCCGCGCTGCAGCGCATCGACGGTGCTGCCACCGCGCGGCGCGTCGGAACCGACGCGCTCTCACCGGTTTTCGCGCAGCTGCTGCCGACCGCGTTCCCGAACGCCCGGCTGGTCGACGGCGAGCTGGCCATGCGGGCCGCGCGCCGCATCAAGACGGACGAGGAGATCGCCGCGCTGCGGGAGTCCGTCGCGGTGGCCGAGTCGGCACTGGCGGCCGCGGTCGCCGAGTTGCGGCCGGGAATCACCGAGCAGGCGCTGGCCGGTGTCTTGCTGGAGGCCTCCGCGGCCGGGGGTGTGAGCACACCGTCGAATCAAGATGTCGCTTGGGTGACGTCGCGCCAGCACCCGTGGCGGCGCGCCCACGGCGACGGCCGCATCCAGGACGGCGATCTGGTGGCGTTCTCCGCCGGAGTGCTGGCGGGAGGTTACGTCGGCGAAGTGGGCCGGACCTGGCCCGCCGACAACCGGCGCGTACCGGGCGGCGCGGCGGACCTGCACGGCCGATGGGAAC
>DASTKA010000532.1:0-2090 GCA_035716165.1 Mycobacterium sp.
TGCTGTTCGCGCTGGGCGGACCGATCTATGCCGGTACCAACGAGATTCAGCGCAACATCATCTCCGAGCGGTTGCTGGGCCTGCCGCGCGAAAAGTCCGGGGGCAAGAAGTGAGATTTGCGCTAGACGAGCAGCAGCGCGACTTCGCGGCCAGCATCGATGCCGCGCTCGGTGCGGCCGATCTGCCCGGCGCGGTGCGTGCGTGGTCCGCGGGCGATGTCGCACCGGGCCGCAAGGTGTGGGAGCAGTTGGCCGACCTGGGCGTCACCGCTCTGGCGGTGCCGGAGAAGTTCGACGGCATCGGGGCCCACCCGGTCGACCTCGTCGTCGCCTTGGAGCGTCTTGGGCGCTGGTGTGTGCCCGGCCCCGTAGCCGAATCAATCGCTGTGGCACCGGTTTTGCTCGCCGCCGGCGATCAGGCCGACCGGTGCGCCGAGCTGGCGTCCGGCGAGCTGATCGTCACCGTCGCGATGCCGCCGCTAACGCCGCGCGCGGTGGATGCGGATGCGGCCGGGCTGGTGTTACTGGCCACCGACGCCGGTGTCACCGAGGCAACGCCGGGGGACGTCCACGAATCCGTCGACCCCAGCCGCCGGCTCTTCGACGTGGCCGCGACCGGTGCGGCATGGCAAGCAGACATCAAGCGGGCCTTCGAGTTCGGCGCGCTGGCGACAGCGGCACAGCTGATCGGTGCGGCCGAGGCGCTGCGCGACGGGGCGGTCGACTACGCCAAGCAGCGCACCCAGTTCGGCCGGGTGATCGGCTCTTACCAGGCGATCAAGCACAAACTCGCCGACGTGCACATCGCCATCGAACTGGCGCGTCCGCTGGTGTACGGCGCGGCGCTGACGATGGAGCCGCGCGATGTCAGCGCGGCCAAGGCGGCGGCGTCCGAGGCCGCGCTGTTGGCGGCGCGGTCGGCGCTGCAAACCCACGGCGCCATCGGTTTCACCCAGGAGCACGATCTCTCACTATTGCTGCTGCGGGTGCAGGCCTTGCGGTCCGCCTGGGGTACGCCCGAAGAGCATCGACGGCGAGTGCTGGAGGCGCTATGACTCGCGCCGCGACGATGCAGAACGTAGTGATGAGGAGGAGCGGCGCCCATGACTGAAGAACGCGAGTTACTCCGCGAGACCGTCGCCGCTCTGGTGGCCAAGCACGCCGGCCCGGCCGCCGTGCGCGCGGCCATGGAATCCGAGCGCGGATACGACGAATCGCTCTGGCAGCTGCTGTGCGAGCAGGTCGGCGCCGCCGCCCTGGTGATCCCCGAGGAGCTGGGCGGCGCGGGCGGTGAATTGGCCGACGCGGCAGTCGTTTTGCAGGAGCTGGGTCGCGCCCTGGTGCCCTCCCCACTGCTCGGCACCACGCTCGCCGAACTGGCGCTGCTGAGCGCGACCGAGCCGGACGCCACGACGCTGGAGGGCCTTGCCGAGGGTGCCTCGATCGGCGCGCTGGTGCTCGACCCCGACTATGTGGTCAACGGCGATATCGCCGACATCGTGGTCGCCGTACTGGACGGCCAGCTGAGCAGGTGGACCCGGTTCGGTACCGAGCCCGTCACCACCATGGACCCGACCCGGCGCCTGGCGCGGGTCAAACCCGAGGAGGCCGAGCCGATCGGCGCCGACCCGGGCCTGGCGGACCAGGCGGCCATACTGCTGGCCGCCGAGCAGATCGGCGCCGCCGAACGCTGTTTGGAACTGACCGTCGAATACACCAAGGACCGAGTGCAATTCGGCCGGCCGATCGGCAGCTTCCAGGCGCTCAAGCACAGGATGGCCGATCTGTATGTCACCGTCGCCGCGGCCAAGACCGTCGTCGCCGAGGCATCCGAGGACCCCGCCCCCACCAACGCCGCGGCCGCCCGCCTGGCCGCCACCGAGGCGCTGAATGCCGCGGCCGCCGAGGGCATTCAGCTGCACGGCGGCATCGCGATCACGTGGGAACACGACATGCACCTGTATTTCAAGCGTGCTCACGGCAGCGCGCACCTGCTGGAGTCGCCGCAAGAGCTGCTTAGGCGACTCGAATCCGAGGTACTCAAGACGCCGTGACCGACCGTGTCTCGCTGCGCGCCGGCATCCCCCCGTT
>DASTKA010000533.1:0-2689 GCA_035716165.1 Mycobacterium sp.
GATCTTGCCGAAATTGCTCTCGCCGTCGGACTTGTAGATCTGGGTCAGCGCCGAGAGCGGGAAGGCGTCTCCGACCCAACCGAATTGGGCCATATCGAAAGCCCCGACGTTGATGTAGTTGGTGAAGAAGCCGCTGCCCGACCGGGAGACGAGTTCGAGCTTGACGCCGATCTGAGCGAGGTTGTGCTGGGCGATCTGGGCGAACTGCCGGCTGCCCTGAGCGTCGTAGAACAAGTCCCGGATGACTAGTTGCCGTCCGTCCTTCTCCCGGAACTGGCCGGTCCGCTTCCAGCCCAGCGCGTCAAGCTCTCGGTTGGCCGCGACCGGGTCGTAGGGAACGACCGAGCTGTTGTCCTGGTAGCCCTGCTGCCCGGCGACATAGATGTGATTGCCCAGTGCCACGGGGTCATTGGTGAGTCCGTATTGCACGACCTTCGCGATGGTCTGCCGATCGATCCCCTTGCACACGGCGAGGCGCAGCGCCTTGTCGGCCAGGATCGATCCCGGGGCGCCGTTGAACGTGAAGTGAGACCACGCCGGTGCGGGTGCGCGCCGGATCGAAATTCCCTTCGTGCGCCGGGCGATGGTCAGTTGATCGATGGTGCCCACCCCGGTGGCGTCGATGGTGTTGTTCTGCAGCGCCGGTAGCCGGGCGGCATCATCGAGCACCAGGTAGGTGATGGTGTCCAAGCGGGGCCGCGCGCCCCACCATCTGGGGTTGCGGCTCAACACGATTCGCTGAGTGGTCCGATCCAGCGACGACACGACGAACGGGCCGGCCGACGGGCCCGGTCCCTCCAGCTGGCCCTTGTTGAACGCCTCCGGGGTGGCCGTCATGCTCTTGGGCAGCAGCATCCCGTTGCCCGCGAACATGCCGCGCCATTCGGCGTAGGGCTGGGCGAAGGTCATGATGGCCTGCCGGTCGTCGACACCGCGGGTCACCGAGGCGACGCGGTCGGCGCCGCTGGGCCCCGCGATTTCGAACGTCTTGTCGGCGCCGCTCAGGGCGTGGATCTGGCTGGCGATGTCCTCCCAGGTGACGGGCGTGCCGTCGGACCACACCGCCTTGGGGTTGATCGTGTACGTAACCACCTGCGGCGCAGTGCCGGTGAGTTCGATGCTGGTGAAGTAGTCGGTGTCGACCGTCGTCGAGCCGTCCGGCCCGATGATGAACGCCCGCGGCAGGGTGGCTTTCATCATCGCGGAGACGTCCGCCGAGTTGCCGTCGATGTGCAAAATGTTGAAGTTCGGCGGAAAGTCGGTGAGCGCGAGTCGCAGGCTACCGCCGTCGGCAAGGGTGGCCGGATCGTGCGGGTTGACGTCGCTCGTCGAGCCGATCTGCGCGTTCTGGCCGGCTTGCGGAGCGAGGTCGACCGCCGACGAGCAGCCCGACAGCGCCAGCGTCGTCGCCAGAAACAGCGCCGCGAACCGGCTTCCCGCACGCGCCTTGCCCACGCGGCTAACCACGTCTGCCCGGATCCGGTTGCGGCACCGCGTTCAGCAGCCGGCGAGTGTATTCGTGTCGCGGATCGGCGAAGACCTGCCGGCTGTCACCCTGCTCCACGATGGCGCCGGCATACATCACGACGACGTGGTGTGCGAGGTGTTTGACCACCGAAAGGTCATGGGAGACGAACAGATAGGACAGACCAAACCTCTCCTGCAGGTCGAGCAGCAAGTTGATGATCCCGGCCTGGATGGACACGTCGAGCGCGGAAACCGGTTCGTCGAGCGCCAAGATCTTCGGTTGCAAGGCCAGCGCGCGTGCGATACCGATGCGCTGCTTTTGGCCGCCGGAGAACTCGGCGGGATAGCGGACGGCGTCGGCGCGGCGCAGTCCCACGATGTCGAGCAGCTCGGCGACGCGCGCGTTGATGCGGCTCTTGTCGAAACCGTTGGCCCGCAGGGGTTCCGCGAGGAGCTCGAACACCGGTAGCCGCGGGTCCAGCGACGCGACCGGGTCTTGGAACACGACCTGGATGTCGCGTCGTAGCGATCGCCTGCTCGCCGCGCTCAGCGCGGTGACATCGGTGCCCAGCACCTCGATCGAACCCGATTGAGGCTTGGTGAGTTCCAAGATCTCGTGCAACGTGGTCGACTTGCCCGACCCTGACTCGCCGACGATGCCGAGGGTGCGGCCCTGCCACAGCTCGAAACTGACGCCGTCGACGGCGCGGATCTCACCGGCGCTGCGGCGCAACACGCCCTTCGTCAGCCGGTAGGTCTTGGTCAGGTCAGACACGCGGACGACCACCGACGTGTCAACCGAATCCGCTTGGCGGGCTTCGGTGCTCACTCCATAGATGTCCGCCGCGCTTCGCCCGTCGACCTGTTCGGTGCGGATGCAGGCCGCCCGGTGATCGGCAGCGACCCGAAGCAATTCCGGCTCCTCGAGGCGACATTCGTCGATGGCCAGCGGGCACCGCGGAGCGAACGGACAGCCGGGATCCAGTCCTGAAAGCGACGGCGGCGCACCGGGGATCGGCACCAACCGGGTGCCCTGCGCGGCGTCGAGCCGCGGCACCGAGCCCAGCAGGCCGACGGTATAGGGCATGCGCCGATCCTGGTAAAGCGTGGGCACGTCGGCGGATTCGACCACCCGCCCGGCGTACATCACCAGCGCCCGGTCGGCGAACTCGGCGACTACACCAAGGTCGTGAGTGATGATGAGCACCCCGGCGCCGGTGAC
>DASTKA010000534.1:0-2772 GCA_035716165.1 Mycobacterium sp.
CAACGACGACGACTCGGCGGAGAGCATGCCGAAGTCGGTGGTGATCAACCCGTACTTCGACTGGGGGAACGATCGACCGCCGGACCACCAATACGCCGACACGATCATCTACGAGGCGCACGTCAAGGGACTGACCCAGACCCACCCGGACATCCCCGAGCCGCTGCGCGGCACCTACGCCGCGGTGGCGCACCCGGTGATCATCGAGCACCTCAAGGCCCTCGGCGTCACGGCCATCGAGCTGATGCCCGTGCACCACTTCGCCAACGATTCCAGTCTGGTCGAGAAGGGCCTGTCAAACTACTGGGGCTACAACACGATCGGATTCTTCGCGCCCGACTTCAAGTACTCGAGCTCCACCACGCCGGGCGGTCAGGTCCAGGAGTTCAAGGCGATGGTGCGCTCGCTGCACGAAGCCGGCATCGAGGTGATCCTGGACGTCGTCTACAACCACACGGCGGAGGGCAACCACCTGGGTCCGACCCTGTCGATGCGCGGCATCGACAACGCCGCGTACTACCGCCTGGTCGATGACGACAAGCAGTACTACATGGACTACACCGGCACGGGCAACAGCCTCAATGTCGGGCATCCGCATGCGCTGCAGCTGATCATGGACTCGCTGCGCTATTGGGTGACCGAGATGCATGTCGACGGCTTCCGCTTCGATCTGGCCTCGACGCTGGCCCGCGAGTTTTACGACGTCGACCGGCTGGCAACGTTTTTCGAGCTCGTGCAACAGGATCCGACGGTCAGCCAGGTCAAGCTGATCGCCGAGCCGTGGGACGTCGGGCCGGGCGGCTATCAGGTGGGCAACTTCCCACCGCAGTGGACCGAGTGGAACGGGAAATACCGCGACGCCGTCCGGGACTTCTGGCGCGGGGAGCCGTCCACTCTCGACGAGTTCGCCTACCGGCTCTCCGGTTCGGCGGATCTCTACGAGCACACCGCGCGGCGCCCGGTGGCGTCGATCAACTTCGTCGTCGCCCACGACGGGTTCACGCTACGCGACCTGGTGTCCTACAACGAAAAGCACAACGAGGCCAACGGCGAGGACAACAACGACGGCGAGAGCCACAACCGCTCCTGGAACTGCGGGGTGGAGGGACCCACCGACGACGAGCAGGTCAACGCGCTGCGCGCCCGCCAGCAGCGCAACTTTTTGACCACGCTGCTGTTGTCCCAGGGGGTGCCGATGATCTCGCACGGCGACGAACTCGGTCGCACGCAGAACGGCAACAACAACGGCTACTGCCAGGACAACGAGCTCACCTGGATCCACTGGGACAGCGCCGACAGCGGATTGCTGGAATTCACCCGGACGGTCTCGGCGCTGCGGGCCGAGCATCCCGTGTTCCGCAGGCGGCGGTTCTTCTCCGGAAAGCCGGTGGGCCGGCGCGGGCAGGACGGTCTGCCGGACATCGCGTGGTTCACCCCCGAGGGCACCGAGATGACCGACGAAGACTGGGGTACGAGCTTCGCCAAGTCCCTGACGGTGTTCCTCAACGGCCACGGCATCCCCGACCGGGATGCGCGAGGCCAGCGGGTGCTGGACGACTCGTTCCTGCTGTGCTTCAACGCTCACTACGAGCCGATCGAATTCACCTTGCCGCCAAAGGAATTCGGCGCCGCGTGGCAGGTCGTGGTGTTCACCGGCCCCGAAGAGACGACGCCCGCCGACGAAGTGCCCGGCGGGGGCACGTTCACCGTGGACGCACACACCGCGGTGGTGCTGCAGGCTCCCGACGGCGGCTGACCACCTTGACACAAAACCGCCCGACCGTTACGTAGCGCGCCGCCTGCCGATACGCTGTGGCTGCAGCGGGCTCGTTACAAGAGAGGGCGGATATGTCAAGGACAGTGGTGGTCGGCGCCTCGAGTGGGCTGGGGCGTTGCATAGGTGTCGGTCTTGCCCAGCGCGGCGATCGAGTGGCGCTGCTGGCCCGGCGTCAAGAGCGCATCGAGGCCGCGGCCAAGGACGCCGGCCCGAACGCCATCGCCATCCAATGCGATGTCACCGACCAGGCGTCCTGCCGCTCGGCCATCGACCGTGCCGCCGACGCCCTCGGTGGCATCGACAACATCGTCTACACCCCCGCCGTCGGACCGCTGGTCCGGATGGTGGACACCGATGCCGACACGTGGCGGCGCATCTTCGACACGAACGTGATCGGCGCGTCGCTGGTGACGGCTGCGGCGGTGCCGCACTTGACCGCGTCCGGCGGCAAGGCGGTCTACCTGTCGTCCGACGCGGGCACCTTCGGGCCGCCGTGGCCGGGCCTGGGCGCGTACGGCGTCAGCAAGGCGGCCCTGGAGCGACTCGTGGAGGCGTGGCGGGCCGAACACTCCGACATCGGCTTTACCAACCTGATCGTCGGCGAGTGCGCCGGTGGTGAGGGCGACGCCCAGACCGGCATGAACGAAGGTTGGGACATTGACCTCGCGATGAAAGCGGTTCCGCTGTGGTCGTCGCGCGGCTGCATGCCCGGCAAGCTGATGCCGGTCGAGGACCTCGTCGACGTCGTCCACACCATCCTGCGCACCAACGCCTCGACATCGATGCCACTCGTGGTGGCCCGCGGGGCGCCCGCCAGCCCGGCAGCGTTCGCCGAGGCCAACCAGTCCTAAGTGCGGCCGAGCTTCTCCTTCGCCAGGTCGGTCAGGAAGCGCGCGGTCGACGTGGGCCGGAAGGCCAGGGCCGCCTCGGTCAGCGCGTCACGGGATGCGGTGGGCAATTCGATGTCGGCGGCGGCGACGTTGAACTCGAGCTGC
>DASTKA010000535.1:0-9878 GCA_035716165.1 Mycobacterium sp.
TCACCACGGCTTCGCGGGGCGAGATGCCGAAGAACTCGGGATCGAATGTGGTTGCCCCGGTGAGGAAGCCGCCGCGGTCGTGAATTTCCTTGCAGCCGCCGCGGCGCGAGCCGGCTAGCAGTTCGCGCACCGCCCAACCGCGGTCGGTCGGGAACGGTCCCAGAGCCTCACGGCCGTGTGCCAGCAGATCCCAGTAATCGTCGGGGGTTTCGATGCCGCCGGGTGCCTCCACGCCCATTCCCACGATCACGACCGGGTCGGCGCCATCCGCAAGGCCGCTACCAAAACAATCGTCAAACGTTGGTATCACCCGGCGTTCACCTGCGCGGCCACCGCTTCGACATTCTCGTAGACATAGAAGTGCCCACCGTCGTACAGCGACAGGGCGAAGGATCCGGCGGTGTGCCTTTCCCACTGCCGAAGCACGGCGGCGCCGATGCGGTGGTCATCGTGGCCGCCCAGCACGTGAATGTCGGCGCCGATGCGGACGCCGGGGCTGGGTACATACCCGTTGAAGGCCTGGTAGTCGGCGCGCACCGCGGTGGTCAGCAGTTCGGAGAACTCGTCGTCCGCAAGCAGTTCGGGGTCGGTACCACCAAGATCGGCGATGTCGGCCAGCAGCCCGTCGTCACTTGTCGGCAATTCGGGCATGTCGGCGACGACGCATGGCGGCGGACCCGCCGATACCCAGAGCTTGTGCACGGGCGCGCCGTGCGTCTCGGCGACGCGGGCGAACTCGAAGGCGACGACGGCGCCCAGGCTGTGCCCGAACAACTTCAGCGGTGCGACGCTGGGCCATGGCGCTGCTTGGAAGAGGCTGGCCGCCAGGTCGTGCAGGCTTTGGGGAGCGGGTTCGCTGAGGCGGTCGGCCCGTTTCGGGTACTGCACGACGTAGGTGTCGTCGCCGGCTGCCAGCGCCGCTGCCAGCACCCGGTAGCTCGCGGCGGCCGCACCGGCATGCGGAAACACCACGGTGGCACCGGTGGATGATCCCTTACCGCGGCCCGGGGTCTGCTTGATCCAGGACGGGAACGTGGAAGACACGGTCAGAAGGCTATTCAATGTCATTGCGCTGCCTACGATTTCGCGGGTTGCCGAGATGCCGCCGCCAGAACCGATGCGGTGTCCATGCCGATAACCTCGAGATACAGCTCGGCGACCTGATCGAGCCGGTCGTTCTCGCCGGCGCTGAGCGCCGCGGCCAACGTCGACACGGTTCGATTGGCGAAGATATCGGCGACCACGACGTCCGGTGCATCCAGCCAGGTCCGAATCCTCGCCACCGCCTGGGTCGCCAGCACCGAATCACCGCCGAGCGCGAAGAAGTCGTCATCGACCCCGACGTCGTCCCGGTCGAGTAGATCTCCGACGATCATCGCCAGCGCGGATTCCAGCGGCGTCGACGGCGGGCGGTGACCCGGCCGCCGCGATCGCGCGACGTCGGTTTCCAATTCACGCGCGACGCGGTGGCGGTCGAGCTTGCCGGCGTCGGTGAACCCGATCCGCTCCACCACCATGATGTGGCGCGGGATCATGTGCGCGGGCACAAGATCTCCCAGGCGCTGCCGGATTCGCCCGGCGGTCAACGAGGCGTCATCGGTGCACACCTGCGCGGCCAGCACGTCCGACTCACCGGACACGGCGATCAGGGCGGCCACCGCCGTGCGTACCCCGGCGACGCGCCGCAGGGACGTCTCGACCTCGCCCAACTCGACGCGGTAGCCGCTGACCTTGACCCGGTGGTCGGCGCGGCCGACGAATTCCAGGGTGCCGTCCGGCCAGTAGCGCGCCAAATCGCCGGTGCGGTACCAGATTCGGCCGTCATGCTCGACGAAGCGCTCGGCGGTGAGATCGGCGCGTCCGCGGTAGCCGCGCGCGATGCCGCGGCCGGACACCCAAAGTTCCCCGGGAACCCAGTCGGGGCAGTCGGCGCCGGTGTCGTCGACCACGCGGCAGGCATTGTTGGGAAGGGGGACACCGAAGGGCAAGGCCGTCCAATGCTCGGGTATGGCGTCGGTTACCTCGAAAATGGTGTTGTGCACCGGGGTTTCGGTGGCGCCGCCAAGGCCCGCGAAGCGCAGGTTGGGCGCTTCGGCCCGTAGGCGGCGCACCACGTCGGGTCGCACCCAGTCACCCCCGGTGGGGATCACCCGCACCGAAGACAGCCGCCCGCGGCCGACCTCGATGAGCATCTCCAGCCAGCCCGGCATGAAGTGGAGCACGGTGACTTGGTGAGTGTCGATGAGACGGGCCCAGGCGTCGGGATCACGTCGCTGCGCTTCGTCGACCACCACGATGGCCCCGCCGGTGCGCAAGGTGACGAACACGTCCATCACCGAGATGTCGCCTTCCAAGGTCGACAGTGCCAGGCAACGATCCGCGGGACCGATCTCGAAGTGACGGCCGATGAATTCCACCGTGTTCATCGCCGCGTCGTGGCTGACCTCGACGCCTTTGGGTTCCCCGGTAGAGCCCGAGGTGAACAGCACGTAGGCGAGTTCGGCGGGATCGATTCTCGCTGAATCAATCTCACCGGCAGTGTCGCGAAGCACCTCGGCAATTATCAGCTCGGGCACCGGCAAGGACATCCGCTGCCCGCCGCATACCAGGGCCGCGCTCACGCGGGCGGATTGGAGGATGCGGTCGGCCCGATCGCGCGGCTGGTCGACGCCGATCGACACATAGGCAGCACCGAGAGACAGTATGGCCAGCAACGCCGGAATCTGCTCGGCCGTTTTCGGGCCCGTCACCGCGATGGTGTCACCGGCGGCCACACCGGTGGCGCGCAGCGCCGCGGCCACCGTCAGCGCCTGGTCGCGCAGTTGCGCGTAGCTGAGGTCGCCGGAACTCGCGAACACGGCCGGGGCATCGGGCTGCTGCTCGGCTTGCCGGAAGAAGCCGTCGTGCAAGGCTTCTCCGCTGGGTTCGGCGGTGCGAGCGTTTGCTGCATCGCGCACCGCGCGCTGCGCCTCGGGCAGCGCCGAGGGGCGCGGCGTGTCCCACGCGTCATCGGCGCGGGCCAGCCGGAGCAGCTCGTCGATGTGGTAGGCGAACATGGCGTCGATGACGCCCGAGGGGAAGATGCCTTCGCGCACATCCCAATTCACCAGGACGCCGCCGTCGAACTCGGTGACCTGCGCGTCGAGCAGCACCTGCGGCCCCTGGGAGATGATCCATCCCGGTGTGCCGAATTGGTCTGTCACGTCGCGGCTGAACAGCTCGCCGAGTCCCAGCGCGCTGGTGAACACCACCGGCGCGAGGACCTGGGTGCCGCGGTGACGGCTGAGGTCGCGCAGCACCGACAGCCCGGGGTAGGCGGAATGGGCGGCGGCCGTGCGCATCGCGTCCTGCACCACCTGTGCCCGTGCCGCCGCGGTGTCCGCCCCGACGAGATCGATGTCGAGCAGCAGCGAGGAGGTGAAGTCACCGACCAATGCGTCGACGTCGGGGTGCAGCGCCTGGCGCCCGAACAGTGGGACGTTCAGCAGAAAGCGCGACGTGGTCGACCAGCGCGCCAGGGTATTGGCGAATCCCGCGGCCAGCGCCATGGCCGGGGTGATGCCGCGCGCTTGGGCGCGGGCGAACAGCGCATCGCGGGTTTGCGGGTCGAGCCAGTGCCAGCGCCGGGCGCTCTGCCTTGTGCCGCGGCCACCGCTGGACGGTAACGCCGGCGGATCGGGTAGCTCGGGAAGGCGCCGCGCCCACCAGGCCCGGTCGGCCTCGCGCGCCGGTTGCGGTCGGGCGTCTTCGGCCTCGATGGCCCGGCGGTACTGCCGGTAGGTGTAGCTCAGCTCGGGAAGCTCGCGGCCGACGTAGAGGGTCGCCAGGTCCGCCATCAGGGTGCGATAGCTCATCGCGTCGGCGGCCTGCATGTCCAGGTCGACGTGCAGCCGCGACCGCTCGCCCGGTAGCAGCGTCAGCGCGAGTTCGAATACCGCGCCGTCGAGCTGCTGGTGTGATTTGGTGTCGCGGATGTCGGCGAGCCGCTGCTCGACCTCGCCGGTGGTCAGCTCGCGCAGATCCTCGACGTCGACCGGGAAGGCGCCGCTCTCGTCGGCGGGGGTGATGCGCTGGGTGCCGTCGGGCAGGAACCGCACCCGCAGCATCGGATGGCGACGTGCCAGCGCGGTGGCGGCCGTGCGCAGGCGTTCCGGATCGACCGGGCCGCCGTCGAATTCGACGTAGAGATGCCCGGCGACGCCACCGAGGTGCTGGTTGTCTTGGCGGCCGACCCACATCGCGTGCTGCATGGGGGCCAGGGCGAACGGTTGGTCCTCGTCGGTTGGCGCAGCGTCTCCGGCCGCCTCGGCGGGAGGTGTTTGCCGGTCAGGGCTTCGCCCGCCGGCGGAGGCCAACCGGGTCCAGGCTTCGATCGTCGGCGTCTCGGCCAGCGTGGCGAAGTCGATGGCGAGGCCCTGGCGGCGCCAACGGCCGGCCAACGTCATGATCCGGATGGAGTCCAGGCCCTGGCTGATGAGGTTGTCACCCGGCTGAACCGCAGCGACGTCGACGCCAAGCAGTTCGGCCACCTCCGCCCGGATGTCCTCCGAGCGTGCCGGGGCGTGGACCACAGACCCTCCCTGAATTAGCACAGGCTGCCCTAAATTGTTTTGGTTACCCTATCCTTACTCCCTGCGTCCCCGCTACCAGCCCCAGTCGAAGCCCCCGTTAGAGGAGCCATGAGCCCGAACCCCGCGCAGCCGCCGGTCGGAGTCCTCGACGGTTTCGTGCCGTTCCCCGCCGACCGGGCCGCCGCCTATCGAGCGGCCGGCTACTGGACGGGACGGCCGCTGGACACGATCCTGAGCGACGCGGCGCGGCGATGGCCCGACCGAACTGCCGTCCTGGACGCCATGGGCGACGCCGGGATCACTTACGCGGACCTCGACGACCAGGCTGACCGCGCGGCCGGTGGGCTTCGGGGCGCGGGCATCGCGCCGGGCGACCGGGTGCTGCTGCAGTTGCCGAACGGCAGCCAGTTCGCGGTGGCGCTGTTCGGGCTGCTGCGGGCGGGAGCGATTCCCGTGATGTGCCTCCCGGGACACCGGGCCGCCGAGCTTGGACATTTCGCCGCGGTCAGCAAGGCCACCGGGCTGCTGATCGCCGATACCGCAGGGGGTTTCGACTATCGGGCGATGGCCCGCGCGCTGTCCGAGGAGCACGCAGCGCTCGAGCACGTCGTCGTCGACGGCGACCCGGGACCGTTCATCTCGTGGGCGCAACTGCGCGACCAGCCGGCCATCGACGCCCCCGTGTCGCCGCCCGACCCGGGATCGCCTGCCCTGCTGCTGGTTTCCGGCGGCACCACGGGGACACCCAAGCTCATTCCCCGCACCCACGACGACTACGTCTTCAACGCCACGGCCAGCGCCGAACTCTGTGGGCTCACCTCAGACGACGTCTATTTGGCGGTGCTGTCGGCCGGCCATAATTTCCCGCTGGCCTGTCCGGGCCTGCTCGGCGCGATGGCCGTCGGCGCCACCACCGTTTTCGGCGCCGACCCCAGTCCCGAAGCGGCCTTTGCCGCCATCGCACGCCACGGCGTCACGGTGACCGCCCTGGTACCGGCGTTGGCCAAGTTGTGGGCGCAAGCCTGCGAGTGGGAACCCGTGACACCAAAGACATTGCGACTCTTGCAGGTTGGTGGCGCCAAGCTGGAGCCCGAGGATGCCCGCTTGGTGCGTAGCGCCCTGACCCCGGCTCTGCAGCAGGTGTTCGGGATGGCCGAGGGGCTGTTGAACTACACCCGGCTCGACGATCCCCCGGAACTCACCGAACACACCCAGGGGCGGCCATTGTCGGCCGCGGACGAACTGCGCGTCGTCGATGCGGAGGGCGAGCCGGTGGCCCCGGGCGAGGAGGGCGAACTACTGGTCCGCGGGCCGTACACGTTCAACGGCTACTTTCGCGCCGAGCGCGACAACGAACGCAGCTTCGACGCGCAAGGGTTCTTCCGCAGCGGTGACGTGGTGCGCCTGCGCGACGACGGCTATCTGGTGGTGACCGGTCGAGTGAAAGACGTGATTTGCCGTGCCGGAGAAACGATTTCCGCGGCAGACCTCGAGGAACGCCTGCACGGCCATCCGGCGATCTTCTCGGCGGCCGCGGTCGCGCTGCCCGACCCCTACCTGGGCGAGAAAATCTGTGCGGCCGTCGTTTTCAACGGCCGCACGCTATCGCTGGCGGAATTGAACGGCTATCTCGACGAGCGCGGCGTGGCCGCGCACGCCCGCCCGGACGTCCTTGTTGCGATGACGTCACTGCCCACCACCCCGATCGGCAAGATCAACAAGAGGGCGATTGCCGAACAGGTTTCGGCGCAACAGCCACGTTAAGGCGGCGCACCTCCCGCCGTTCGATCGTGGCCCCGCGATCAGCCCATCGCCGCGTAGAGGTCGGCCAGCAGACCCGCCGTGGTCGGAAAGTCCATGCACTGATCGGTCACGGACTGCCCGTAGGTGAGCTCGCCGCCGAGCGATTGAGCGCCGGCCACCAGGAAGCTCTCCAGCATCAGGCCGGCGACACCGCGCTCGCCCGCCGCGATGCGCGCGGTCACCTCGGCGGTGACCTCGGCCTGCCGCACGTGGTCTTTGCCGGAGTTGGCATGTGAGCAGTCGATCATGACCTTCGCGGAAAGCCCTGCCGTGTCCAGCCGTTCGATGGCGGTGCTCACCGAGGCGATGTCGTAGTTGGGTCCGGCGGTGCCACCTCGAAGGATCACGTGACAGTCGGGATTGCCCATGGTCTCGACCACGGCCGCGCGACCGACGTTGTCAGTACCGAAGAAATGGTGCGATGCCGCAGCGGCTTTGACGCCGTCGATGGCGACCTGGATGTTGCCGTCGGTGCCGTTCTTGAATCCCACCGGCATCGACAGGCCGGACGCCAACTGGCGGTGCACTTGCGACTCGGTGGTCCGGGCGCCGATCGCGCCCCAGGCGACGGCGTCGGCGATGTACTGCGGGCTGGTGGGCTCCAGGAATTCGCATCCCACCGGAAGGCCGACGTCGATGATGTCGAGCAACAGCCCCCGCGCAATGCGGATGCCGCGTTCGACGTCGAAACTGCCGTCCATGTTGGGATCGTTGATCAGTCCCTTCCAGCCGATGGTGGTGCGCGGCTTTTCGAAGTACACCCGCATCACGATCTTCAGCCGATCCGCGTACTCGGCGGCCATCGGCGCCAGCCGGCGTGCGTAGTCGAGCGCGGCGACGGGATCGTGCACCGAGCACGGTCCGACCACCAGCAACAGCCGGTCGTCGTCGACGGCCAGGATCGCCGAGATCTCGTCGCGATCGCGCTGGACGGCCTGGGCACGCCGAGCCGTCAACGGCAGTTCGGTGCGAATCACGGCGGGAGCCGAGAGTTCCCGGAACGAGGCGATCCGGTGATCGGACGTATCGATAGCCGCCGTGTCGCAGTTGAAGATGGGCATGTGGGGTGTGTGCCTTCCTGTTAGCTCCCAGGGCACGCCCGCTGGTTCCCGATGCCCTGAAAAACGAAAAGCAGCGACCTTGCGGTCACTGCTGGGCTCCGGGTATCAGTCGTGCGCGTGCGTCAATCGGCCGCTGCATCGCTGGCTCCACCCGGAGCCAGGATAAAGTGCCAATACGCGCGCACGCCGATAGTCACGTCGGCGAAGATACCATGCGGGGCCGGGCGTGCGACAAACCGCCGCTTTCGGGGCAGTTCGCGGCCCGCGCGCGTGGCGACGAGCTAACCATCATTGGCGCAAGGCGTCGAGCAGTCGGTCCATCACCGCACCGGCGTCCGCGCGGGCGCGACGCTGATCGTCGGCGCGGGCGATGTACAGAGTTGCCTCGCGCAGTGCCCCCATGATGGTCAGGGCGGTCGCCTCGACGGGCTGGCGGGGAATGCTGCCGGACTCGATGGCGTCGGTGAGCAGTCCTTTCACGAATCCGATGTTGTAGCGGTGTCCGATGTCGCTCCAACGTTCCCATCCCAGTACGGCCAACGCCTCGAGCAGGACGATGCGCTGGACCTCGGGTTCGGCGCAGGCGTCTAACCACAGCCCCGAACAGAGTCGCATGATCTCGACCGGATCGGAGTGCCCCGCGACCGCGACCGCCTCTCCCATCCGGGCGGCCATCTCCGCCTCCACCCGCTCGAAGACCGCCGCGAATAGCTCTGTCTTGTCAGCGAAATGGTGGTACAGGGCTCCGCGAGTCACCCCCGCGTTGCGGACGATCGTTTCCAGGGACGCGTCGGCGAATCCCACTGATGCGAACAACGGCCGGGCGGCACCGATCAGCGCAGCACGTGTCTCGGCCGCGCGTTCGGCCTGCGTGCGGCGACCATCCTTCGCCATCGGCCCTCACTCTCACACCCGCCTATGCATTCTCATACATACCGTATGAAGGTCCGGGGAGATGCGAGCAATGTGGCGTCGCGGTCGGCAACGGGTCAGAACACCCTGAGCCGGCGGACGATATCCAGCGACGACGCGTCACCCTCGGCCTGCACACCCAATCCCGCCCAGGTGCCGCGCTGAGTTATCCACCGGACGAAGGCCTGCGAATCGGACCTGACACGGGCCCCGACATCGGAGTGCCCGCCGACGCGCAGGTTTCGCGCGCACAGCCCATCGAGCTGAATCTCCACGCCGGTGTGTAAGTCGTTGAGCAGGTGGACATTCTGCTGCGGCAGTGCCGCCTCGATCCAATCGAGGGTGGGGGCAAGCCGCAGCTCGTCGACGGGCGGCGGATCCCCCTGCAAGGGGCCATCCGGCGCAAACAGGTCATACCGAGCGTGGACGAAGGACTCGAAGACGAATGTCGTCGGCACCACCGCGGCCGGATAGGTCCCGACGTCGCCGATCGGTATGTCGATGTCCTGACCCTCTATCGCGGCGAGCACCTCCAGCCCCCGTGCGCTGACCGATTCATAATCGGCCACAACCTCTTTGGGGGTCATCGAGCGTCGCGACTCCACATAGAGGTCCGCCGCGCGTTCGGCCGGCAATCCACCGGGACTGGGCAGCCTCGACGGATCGACGGCTAGCCAGAAGCTGCACGCCATGTGCGACACGAGGTCCTGCACCGACCAGCCGGAACATCCACTGTCTTTCTCCCACAACGGATCCGGCATCTGCGTGCAGAGCTCCAACACGATCCTGCGTTCTTCCGCTATGGCGTCGAGAGTGGCACTCATGATTTTCACCCTTCCAGATACATACTGTATGTATTAACATACACACTGTATGTATGTAGTCAAGGGCTGAGCGGAGGCCGGCCGGCAGCCCCAGCGTCATCGAATCGTCAGTTCAGCGCATAGACGTCCTCGATTGGATCTATGGTGCTGGTATGTCGCAGTGCGCCGACGACCGTGCGGCAGAAGTCTCGGAAGCCCAGCGCCAGGAGGAGTTAGCCCTGGTGCACGAGGTGTTCGCCGAGGAGCACGAGGCAGCGGCGGAAGAACTTTCCGGCGAGCTCGCCGATGCCCACCGCGGCGCGGCCGAAAAGCACGAGCAGGCCGCCCGCGAGGATCGCGCCCAAGCGCAAGACGTCCGCGAGGAATCCGACGCAGAGCACGATGAGTCAGCGGGCGAATAGCACTCATTGCAGTAGCTTTCGCCCGAACAGCGATGCGCCGTACTATCCGTCGGGCCGTACCGGATGCCTGCAGTGGAATTCAGTCACCCACAACCGTATCGCCGCCTCGAGGTCTTGAAATGCCTCGACGCCTGCCCGGACAGACTCCATGTCATAGCAGCCCGACGGCGTCACGGCGGCGGACGAAGGCTATCCATGTCACCGCGATGGATACGAGATAGAAGGCCAAGAACACCCAGAACGCCAGTGTCGCGGACTTGGCAGGGCCGGCATAGGACGCGCGCAAGATGACGTTGATGCCCACCC
>DASTKA010000536.1:0-3158 GCA_035716165.1 Mycobacterium sp.
TCGAGGAATCGGGACGGTGAGAAGCGCGCCGGCACCATGGTGGCCCCGCTGCCGATGGCGACCGCCCACCCGGCGGCGACGCCGTTGGAGTGAAAGAGCGGCATCGACAGGTAGCAGACGTCGTCGGAGGTGACGTCGTACTGGTAGATCAGGCTCGCCCCGCACATGATCGCCATGCCATGGGCGAACCGCGCCACCTTGGGGTCACCGCTGGTGCCCGATGTGAAGATCATCATCAGCGTGTCGGCGGACGCCACCTCGCGATGGGGAATCAGCGGCGGCGCGGCGGCAACGACATCGGCGTAGCGCCCGCCGCCCACATCGATGACGTGAATACCGTTGAGGTCCAACCCATCGAGCAGTTCCCGGTGGTCGGGGTCGACGAGCAGTATCTGGCAGTCGGAGCGCCGGATGTCGGCCAGCAGCCCAGCTCCGCGCCGCGTGGTGTTGATCCCGGACAACACGTAGCCGCCCAGCGCGGCCGCCGCCATGGCCCGCAGCATGGCCGGTGAATTGCCCAGCACGGCACCGACATGCAACGGCCGCGCGGTGTCGGCGAGCGCGATGAGCGCCGCGGCCTCCGCCTCGGCTTCGGCGAGGTGCTCGCGCCACGTCCACGTCCGCTCGCCGTGAACCAGCGCCGGGGTGTCGTCCCCGCGACGCTGCCGCAGTAGCTGTTGAACCGTCTCCAGCACGGGTTCACTTCCTCTTCGACGTCGTCACCGCGTGGTCAACACCAGCCCCGCATAGCCGGTGCGGGCGACCTCGTCGCAATGGCGCCGATAGGTGCCGAAGCCGCCGATGTAGGGCATGAAGACTCGCTTCTTGCCCTCGATGTTTGCGCCGAGGTACCACGACGATGCCGCCCTGGGGAAGAGGGTTCGCTCGGCCGCCTGGGCCACGTGCTCGGTCCAGGCGAGCGCCGCGTCGTGGCGCGGCTCCACCTCGCTCACGCCGAGGCGCCGTGCGGCTAGCACCAGATCGACGACCCAGTCGACCTGAACCTCGGCATGCAGCACCATATTGGCCAGCACCGAGGGACTGCCGGGCCCACTGATGGTGAACAGGTTCGGCAGCCCCGGCACCATCAGGCCGAGGAAGGTCACCGGCCCGTCGGCCCAGATATCGCGCAATCGCTGTCCCCCAGGACCTTTCGGGTCGATCCGGGTCAACGCTCCTGTCATGGCGTCGAAGCCGGTCGCGAAAACCAGCACATCACAGGGATAAGTCGTTGCACTGGTTCGCACCCCGTCGGCGGTGATCGCTTCGATGGGCTCGCGGCGCAGGTTCACCAGCCGAACGTTGTCGCGGTTGAAGGTGGCGTAGTAGCCGTCGTCGGTGCAGATCCGTTTGGTTCCGATCGGGTGATCGACCGGGATGAGATCCGTTGCGACGACGGGATCGTCGACGATCTCCCGGATTCGCTGCTCGGCGAACGTCCTGGCGATGTCGTTGGCGGACAGGTCGCTGGTCTGATCGGGGAAGGTCTTGGCGAACAGGACGCCGCCTTCGCGCCAGCGCTTCCACAGCGCTTCGGCCCGCTCGTCAGGTTCGGTGTCGACGGCGTTCTTGTGGTAGGTGCCGTGCGGCGTGCCCGCCGCAGCATAGGCGGAGGCGCGGCGACGCTCGGGATACTGCTCCTGGATCTGCCGCTGTTCCTCGACCGACCACGGCCGGTTGGGCATCGGGATGGTGTAGTTCGCGGATCGCTGGAAGACGACCAGGCTTTCGGCATTGGCGGCGATGATCGGCGCCACCTGGATGCCGGACGATCCCGTGCCGATCAGGCCCACCCGCTTGCCACGCAACTCGGGATCTTGGCGCGGCCACGCGGCCGTGAAATACACCTCGCCCGAGAAGTTCTCGGCGCCCGGGATGTTGGGCCGGTTCACCGCCGACAGGCAGCCGGTTGCGCACAGCAGAAACTGCGCGGCGTAGCGGTCCCCGGCCGCGGTGTCGACCTGCCAACGGCCTTCGGCGAAGGTGGCGCCGGTGACGTCGACGCCGAACTGGTAGTGGCGGCGCAGATCGAGGCGGTCGGCGACGTGCCGCAGGTAGGCCAGGATCTCGGGCTGGGCCGCGAAGCGTTCGGTCCACCGCCAGCTCTGCTGCAGTTCTTCGTCGAATGAGTAGGAGTAGTCGACACTTTCGACGTCGCAGCGCGCACCCGGATAGCGGTTCCAGTACCAGGTTCCGCCCACGTCGGGGGCGGCCTCGACGGCGGTGACCGACAGGCCCGATGAGGCGAGTCGGTGCACGGCATACAGCCCGGCGAACCCGGCGCCGACGACGATGACGTCGCTGATCTCGGTCACGAGACGGCGCTCCGGTGGGTCGGATCCAGCAGCCGGCGCAGGTCGGCGAAGACCAGCCGTTGCGCCGATGCCGCCGGCGGAAAGGACTGGATGGTCATGAAGCCGTGGAACAGTCCGGGAAAATCCCGATGCGCGACGGACACTCCCGCGTTGCGCAGCCGGCGTGCGTAGTCGCATCCCTCGCTGTGCAGGGGATCGAGCCCGGCCGTCACGATCACCGCGGGCGGCAGGCCCGCATGAGAACCCGCGCGGGCCGGAGCCACCAGATAGGGCGGGTCGTAAACCGTTTGCCCGCCCAGGTATTGGTGCCAGTACCACTGCATCGCGGCGCGGGTGTTGAAGTAGCCGGTGCCGTAACGGTGATAGCTGTCGGTGTCGAAGGTCGGATCGATCGCCGGGTAGATGAGCAGCTGCGCGGCCGGGCGGGCGACGCCGCGGTCGCGGCAGAGGATCGCGGTGACCGCGGCCAGGTTGCCGCCGGCGCTGTCACCGGCGACCGCGGTGCGCGCGGGATCGATGCCCAGCTCGTCGGCGTGCTCGATAACCCAGCCGAACGCCGCAAGCGCGTCGAGCGCCGCCGCCGGGGCGGGATATTCGGGGGCCAGGCGATAGTCGACCGATACGACGACGGCTTGGCCGCCCCGCGCCATCGCCCGGCAGAACCCATCGTGGGATTCGATGTCGCAGAAGACGAATCCCCCACCGTGATAGAAAACGATCGCGGTCCGATCCTTCGACGGCCCGCCGTGCGGCTGGTAGATGCGCACGGGGATGTCGCCGCCGGGCCCCGCAACCAACCGGTCGGTGGCGCTGCGGACATCGTCGAGGTTGTTGACCGGCATC
>DASTKA010000537.1:0-2702 GCA_035716165.1 Mycobacterium sp.
TTGCATAGCATTCGCTCGCTCAGATAACCAGAGTTGTTCAGCACGAAGATAATCGGGTGCAGCCCGCGCCGGCCGAACTGACTGATCTCTTGCGCGGTCATCTGGTGAGAGCCCTCTCCCGTGATCAGGATCAGCCGACGATCCGGCGCACCGATCGCGGCGCCGAACGCCGCCGGAGTCGCCCATCCTATTGAGGCCCAAAGGGTTTGGTTATGAAACTCCGCTCGTTCCGGCAGTTGCGCGAATGCCAGACCCAGTGAAGACGTCCCCGTATCGGTAATGATCAGGTCATTAGCCTGGAAAAAGTTTGCCCAGCGTGGGTAAAGACTGTCAGCGGTGATTGGGTCGTCACCACTGCTCACACTAGGAGCTAGCGTCCCAGGCGCGATGGCCGGTCGTGGAAAGCGGTTCGTGATGCGCCCCACCAATTGCGCCAGAATGTCGGCCATCTCCACATCCCGGTAGACCGTTGCACCCACGGTGGTGCGGTGATGATCCACAGTGACCGCCTTGGCTGGGTCTAGCTGAACGGTGTGCCCCGCGGTGTTGCCGTCGCTCAGCATGGCGCCGATCATCATCACCACGTCGCACGACTCGACGAACGCACGCACCGGCTCTTCCATCAGCCGGCCGGCGTACATGCCGATGTAGCAGGGGTGGTTCTCGTCAAGCACCGACTTGTCGGCGAACATCGTTGCGAAGGGCAGGCCGGAGGAGTCGACGAACGCGGCCGCTGCGCCGTCGAGGCCGAGCCGCCGGAGCAGCACGCCCGGCAGCGCACACGCCGTATCCGCCTCGTTCAGAGCTGCGGCCACCGCGTCGGTCGCCGCAGCCAGCGAGCTGGGATCACTGTTCGGCATGCCCAGTGGCGCTGCGCTCCCAAGAACAGGCGCGTTGGCTACATCGCTGGGAAACGCCATGTAGACGGGGCGGCGGTGATAGAGCGCCGCGGCGATGAGCCGTTCGGTCTCCGACGCCGCATTCTGCGGCGTCATGGTCGTGCTGGCGCACACAACGGATTCCGCCATCGCGCTGAACAAGTCGAACTTTCCGTTGCCCAGCGTGTGGTGGACCAGAGCCCGACTCTCCTGTGTGGGCAGATTAGGCGTCCCCACCAAGTGAAAAACCGGAAGATTCTCAGCGTATGCGCCTGCGATACCGCTCATCGCGGCAAGTTCGCCGACCCCGTACGTCGTGCAGAGCGCGCCGACGCCGCGCATCCGGGCGTACCCATCGGCGGCGTAAGCCGCGTTGAGCTCGTTGCAACATCCGATCCAGTTGATCGCTGGATGTTCGACGATCGCGTCGTTGACGGGAAACGCGTAATCGCCGGCGACTCCGAAGACGTCGCCCACACCAATTTCGTTGAGGCGCTTTAAGACGTGTTCAATGACGGTTGCGGCCATAAATCATTGTCGAGCGGCCGCTCGATCGCCACAAGCGTCAGCTGGCGCCTCGTCGGGCAGCAGACGACCGTTGTCGTCGCAGTGGTATGCCCGGCGCTTGGGGGCCACTAAATCGCTGATAACCACCGGCGACGTCAACACGAAAGTCGTGGCAGCGCAGCCGGAAGTCAAGGCCGAAGTAAAACTGCCGCAGGGTCAAGCGACCGCAACTTTTCGAGCGCTTTGGCGGAGTCGCTGCCGGGGTCGGCGCGATATGTCAGCATGTGCTGCCCGCCAGAGTGCGGGATGTTGAACCTGTTTCGGCGAAGATACAGATCACCCACTACGGGGTGGCGCATGTGCATAACGCCCACCCGATACCCGACATCCGCTCGGGCCCACAGTTCGCGGAATCGCCCACTGGCGGAGGACAATTCATCGATCAACGATCGCACGCGCGGATCGTGGGGATCAGTGCCGGCTGCTTCGCGCAACCCGCTCACCGCGACGTCGGTCGCTTCGTCCCAATCCACGAAGAAGTCGCGCGCCGCCGGTTCGAACAACCGCCAACGCAGAAAGTTCTGGCCGGGAGCAAAACCCGGCGACAGCGCACGGGCGAGCACATTCGCCGCCAACACATCGAGGCATCTGCTGACCACGATCGCCGGCATCGAAAACTGTTCGATCAGTCCCTCGGTGCCTTCGGCGGCAACTTCCACATCGGAGGCACTGCTTCGGCCCCCCGCCGGACTGGCCAGTTGATGGAGATACTCCGTGGCCTTCACATCTAGCCGCAGCGCTCGCGCGAGCGCATCGAGAACCTGAGTCGACGGATGCTTGTCGCGGCCCTGCTCGAGCCGGAGGTAGTAGTCGGAGCTGATCCCTGCCAGCAGCGCCAGCTCCTCGCGGCGTAGGCCGGCGACCCGGCGGCGTGATCCTGCCACCAGCCCGACATCCTCGGGCCGGATCTGCTGTCGCCTGGAACGCAGGTAATCACCCAGCGCACTGGCTTTGACCGCCACCAAACGAGCCTAAACCTGTCCCTGCCAGTCCCCAGGGTCAAAGGGAGCCTTCTGATCCGTCCGCGGCGGCCGCAGGGCGGATGCAGAAGCAAGACCTCGTTCTCCACAGGAGGCGTGATGGCGCAGGGCTTCCAATCGGCCAGACTTCTGAAACAAGCGGATTACGGATCGCGAAGCCCACGCATGGGACCCGTCGAGTTGTTTAACACATGGCGAACGGGGCAATAACGTGACATTGCCAGGAATCGCCTGGCTTGCCCCATTAGTGAGGAGCAAACATGGATCCCTTCAAAAG
>DASTKA010000538.1:0-4664 GCA_035716165.1 Mycobacterium sp.
GCGTCAGACTTTCGGCATCAACCGGCCCATGACCGGTCCGAACAGCTGCTGGTAATACGGGCCCGCCACGCGCACCATCACGTCCAGGAGTTTGGCGTCGGTGCCGACCAGGACCCGGGCCTTCTTCTTGCGGACCGCGTCCAGGATGATCTTCGCGGCGCGTTGCGGGCTGGTCCTGGCGAGCCTCTTGTCGAACAGCTTGGCGAGTTGTTCGGGGTCGAGACCCTCGGCGGCCGTCGCGTTGCGCGCGATCGCGGTCTTGATGCCGCCGGGGTGCACCGTGGTCACCGCCACCGGATGGCCGGCCGCCCCCATCTCCTGTCGCAGCGCCTCGGTGAAGCCACGCACGGCGAACTTGGCCGAGTTGTAGGCCGCTTGCCCCGGCACCGCGAAGAGTCCGAACACGCTGGACACGTTGACGACGTGCCCGTCGCCGGAGGCGATCAGGTGCGGCAGGAACGCCTTGGTGCCGTTGACGACGCCCCAGAAGTCGACGTCCATCACCCGTTCGATGTCCTTGAACTGGCTGACTTCGACGTCACCGGTGAAGGCGATGCCCGCGTTGTTGTAGATCTGGTTGACCTTGCCGAAGTGCTCCTTGACGGCGTCGGCGTAAGCCAAGAACGCCTCCCGCTCGGTCACGTCGAGCCGATCCGACTTGAACGACGCGCCGATCGCCTTGAGCTGTTCCTCGGTCTGAGCCAGACCCTCGAGGTTGACGTCGCTGATCGCCACCTTGGCGCCCGAGCGGGCCAGCTCGACGGCCAGCGCCTGCCCGATACCTGAACCCGCGCCCGTCACCACCGCGACCTTGTCGGCGAACCCTTGCATGAGCACCCTTCCTTCTCGGCACGTTTGCGTCGAGGCTAGCCGGTACCGGCGGTCCCCAATTCGCGGGTCGCCGAATGCAGCCCGCTCAGGCAAAGGCCGTATCGATGATCTCCTGCTGTTCGACGGCGTGTACCTTCGACGAGCCCGACGACGGGGCCGACATCGCCCGGCGGGAGATGCGCTTGAGACCGGTCAGCTTGTCGGGCAGCAGCTCGGGCAGCTCGAGTCCGAATCGCGGCCAGGCGCCCTGGTTGGCCGGCTCCTCCTGGACCCAGAAGTACTGCGCCGCGTTCGGGTAGCGATCCAGGGTCTCGTTCAGCCGGCGCTTCGGCAGCGGAGCGAGCTGCTCGATCCGCACGATCGCCACGTCTTCGCGGTTGTCCTTGGCCTTGCGGGCCGCCAACTCGTAGTACAGCTTGCCGCTGGTCAGCAGGACCCGGGTGACCTTGCTGCGGTCGCCGATACCTTCCTCGTACGTCGGCTCCTCGAGCACCGAGCGGAACTTGATCTCGGTGAAGTCCCTGACGTCGCTGACCGCAGCCTTGTTGCGCAGCATCGACTTCGGGGTGAAGACGATCAGCGGACGCTGCACACCGTCGAGGGCGTGCCGCCGCAACAAGTGGAAGTAGTTGGACGGCGTCGAGGGCATCGCGATCGTCATCGAGCCCTCCGCCCACAGCTGCAGGAAGCGCTCGATGCGGCCCGAGGTGTGGTCGGGACCCTGGCCCTCGTGGCCGTGCGGCAACAGCAGCACGACGTTGGACAGCTGGCCCCATTTGGCCTCACCGGAGCTGATGAACTCGTCGATGATCGACTGCGCGCCGTTGACGAAGTCCCCGAACTGCGCCTCCCACAGCACCAGGGCGTCCGGATTGCCCACCGTGTAGCCGTACTCGAAGCCGACGGGGGCGTACTCCGACAGCGGCGAGTCGTAGACCAAGAATTTGCCGCCGGTAGGGGTGCCGTCGGGGTTGGTCGCCAACAACTTGAGCGGCGTGAACTCCTGGCCGGTGTTGCGGTCGATGATCACCGAGTGCCGCTGGGAGAAGGTGCCGCGACGGGTGTCTTGTCCCGACAGCCGCACCAGCTTGCCCTCGGCCACCAGTGTGCCCAGCGCCAGCAGTTCGCCGAAGGCCCAGTCGATCTTGCCCTCGTAGGCCATCTCGCGGCGCCTGTCCAGCACCGGCTGCACCCGCGGGTGCACTGTGAATCCGTCGGGTGCCGCAAGAAACGCGTCGCCGATGCGGGCCAGCAGCGCCTTGTCCACCGCGGTGGCAAGACCCGCCGGCAGCATCTGGTCGGCCTCGACCGACTCGCTGGGCAGCGCGCCGTGTTTCTCCAACTCGCGGACCTCGTTGAAAACCCTTTCCAGCTGGCCCTGGTAGTCGCGCAGCGCGTCCTCGGCTTCTTTCATCGAGATGTCGCCACGACCGATCAGGGCTTCGGTGTAGCTCTTGCGGACGCCGCGCTTGATGTCGACGACGTCGTACATCGCGGGGTTGGTCATCGACGGGTCGTCGCCCTCGTTGTGCCCACGTTTGCGGTAGCACAGCATGTCGATGACGACGTCCTTCTTGAACTCCTGCCGGAAGTCGACTGCCAGCTTGGCCACCCACGCGCACGCTTCCGGATCGTCGCCGTTGACGTGAAAGATCGGCGCACCGATCATCTTCGCGACGTCGGTGCAGTACTCACTGGACCGCGAATACTCCGGCGCTGTGGTGAAGCCGATCTGATTGTTGGCGATGATATGGATGGTGCCGCCGACGCGATAACCGGGCAGGTTGGCCAGGTTCAGCGTCTCGGCGACCACGCCCTGGCCGGCGAATGCGGCATCGCCGTGCAGCATCATCGGCACCACGGAGAACGCCTTTTCGTCGCCGTGGTCTTCGGCGCCGTGGTCCAGCAGGTCCTGCTTGGCCCGCACCAGGCCCTCCATCACCGGGTCGACGGCCTCCAGATGCGACGGGTTGGCGGTCAGCGAGACCTGAATGTCGTTGTCGCCGAACATCTGTAGGTACACGCCGGTGGCGCCCAGGTGGTACTTGACGTCCCCCGACCCGTGCGCCTGCGCCGGGTTGAGGTTGCCTTCGAACTCGCTGAAGATCTGGGAGTACGGCTTGCCGACGATGTTGGCCAGCACATTGAGCCGGCCGCGGTGCGGCATGCCGATGACCACCTCGTCGAGGCCATGCTCGGCGCACTGATCGATCGCCGCGTCCATCATCGGGATGATGCTTTCCGCACCCTCCAATGAAAAGCGTTTCTGGCCAACGTATTTGGTCTGCAGGAAGGTTTCGAAGGCCTCGGCCGCGTTCAGCTTGCTCAGGATGAACTTCTGCTCGGCCACCGTCGGTTTGACGTGCTTGGTCTCGACGCGCTGCTGCAGCCATTCCTGCTGCGTCGGCTCGAGAATGTGGGTGTACTCCACGCCGATGTGGCGGCAGTAGGCGTCGCGCAGCAGGCCCAGCACGTCGCGCAATTTCTTGTACTCGCTACCGGCGAAGCCGTTGACTTTGAACACCCGGTCCAGATCCCACAGCGTCAGACCGTGGTTGAGGATCTCGAGATCGGGGTGGCTGCGGAACCGGCTGCCGTCCAGGCGGAGCGGGTCGATGTCGGCCATCAGGTGACCGCGATTGCGGTAGGCCGCGATCAACTCCATCACCCGCGCGTTCTTATCGACGATCGAGTCCGGGTTGTCGGTGCTCCAGCGCACCGGCACGTATGGGTTGCCCAGCTCGCGGAAGATCTCGTCCCAGAAGGCGTCCGAGAGCAGCATCTCGTGGATGGTGCGCAGGAAATCGCCGGACTCCGCGCCCTGGATGATGCGGTGGTCATAGGTCGAAGTCAGCGTGATCAGCTTGCCGATGCCCAGCTCGGCGATGCGTTCCTCGCTGGCGCCCTGGAATTCCGCCGGGTACTCCATGGCGCCCACCCCGATGATCGCGCCTTGGCCGCTCATCAGCCGCGGCACCGAGTGCACGGTGCCGATGGTGCCCGGGTTGGTCAGCGAAATGGTCACGCCGGCAAAGTCTTCGGCGGTCAGCTTGCCATCGCGGGCGCGGCGCACGATGTCTTCGTACGCGGTGACGAACTGCGCGAACCGCATGGTTTCGCTGCCCTTGATCCCGGCGACCACCAAGGAGCGCTTGCCGTCCTTGCCCGGCAGGTCGATGGCCAGGCCGAGGTTGGTGTGCGCCGGCGTCACCGCGGTGGGCTTGCCGTCGACCTCGGCGTAGTGCCGATTCATGTTGGGGAACTTCTTGATCGCCTGCACCATCGCATAGCCCAGCAGGTGGGTGAACGAGATCTTGCCGCCGCGGGTGCGCTTGAGCTGGTTGTTGATGACGATCCGGTTGTCGATCAGCAGCTTGGCCGGAACGGCGCGGACACTGGTCGCCGTCGGCACGTCCAGCGACGCCGACATGTTCTTGACGACCGCGGCCGCGGCGCCACGCAGCGTTTGCAGCTCGTCGCCTTCTGCCGGCGGGGGAGTCGGGGCCTTGGCCGGCCGCGCCGCGACCCCATTGCCGGCGGCCGTGCTGACCGGTGCTGTGGGCCTCGCGGGCTCGGTGGTCTGCGGGCTCGCCGACGCCGGCTTTGCCGGCGCCGCGGCGGGGGCCGGCGCCCCATCACCGCTGGTCGGGGCGGCCGATGGGGGTTCGTTAGGAGGCTCGGGGTTGTAGTCGACCAAAAATTCGTGCCAGCTCGGATCGACCGACGAGGGGTCGTCGCGGAACTTGCGGTACATCTCCTCGACCAGCCATTCGTTTTGCCCGAATGGTGAACTTATGTTGCTCACGACCGCAGTTCGCCTCAATCCTTATGTT
>DASTKA010000539.1:0-2976 GCA_035716165.1 Mycobacterium sp.
AGCAGCGTCGTCGCGACCGGCCCGGTGTGCCCACCGCCCTCGCCGCCCTGCACGATCATCGCGTCGGCACCCCAGCCGGCCACCTTGCGAGCGTGCTTGGCCGCCCCGATCGACGGAATCACCACCGCGCCGGCGTCTTTCAGCCGCGCGATGAGCTCCTGCTTGGGCGCCAGGGCGAAGGACGCCACCTTCACGCCTTCGCGGATCATCAACTCGACGCGGTCGCCGGCGTCGGCTGCGTCGGCGCGAATGTTCACACCGAACGGCTTGTCCGTGGCGGCCTTCACCTTGGCGATGGCCGACGCCAGCTCGTCCAGGGTCATGGTCGCCGAGGCCAGGATGCCCAGCCCGCCCGCATTGGCCGTGGCGGAAACCAGCCGGGCGCCGGCTACCCAGCCCATCCCGGTTTGCACCACCGGGTGCTCGACGCCGACCAGCTCGGTCAGCGGCGTGCGCAACCTCATAGCCACCGCCGACGATGCAGAGCGAAGCGATGAGGAGGAGGCTGAATGATCATGAGCGGATCTCTCTGTCGCGCAACGCCTTCGGATCGATGACCTCGCGGATCAGGCGCAGCTCCTCCTCGGTCGGCAGCCTGGTCTCCGCGGCGCCGTCCAAGCCGTCGACGTCGAACGACGTGTTCTCGGCGACCTCGTCGGCCGAAACGCCGGGGTGCAGTGACACCGCCCGCATGCTGCGCTCGGGCCCGCCGAAGTCGAACACGCCGAGGTTGGACACCACTCGATACGTGTTGGCGAAGCGAAACGCCGGATTGTCGGCGTCCACGTTGTCCCAGCCGATTCCGCAGACGATGTCGACCTTCTCGCAGAACACTCGCTTGGAATGGTTGCCCACCCAGTAGCTCGTCGCGTGGTTGATGGCATTGCCTGGCGCACCGCGAACACCGAACATCTGGCGCTTGGGCTGCTGCAGCGGGCCGAACGCCGAGATGTTCTGATTGCCAAAGCGGTCAACCTGATTGGCGCCCATCACCACGTGACGACGACCCCAGGCCAGGGTTTCGAACACTCGGCCGAACGGCATCCAGCCCTCGACGGGTGCCGACGCGCCCAGGGCGGGGGTCTCGGCCAGCAGCTGCGCCTCACCGTCGGTCAAAAGGATGTCCGGCGAGAAGGTCAACCGGGCCAGTCGAGCCCCGACCGAGGCCATGTTCGTCATCGGGCTGACCATGATTTCGCCGGCGTCCCGGAACAATTCGGCGCAGGCGACCGCGCAGACCTCTGGACGAGTGATCGCGTCAGCGCTCATGAAGAGGCCTCCTCTGTGAAAGCACGCACGGCCGCCTGATAGTCCTCTTCGCTACCCGACAGGAAGGTCTGCACGAACTGCTGCCAGCCCTCGTCCGTCGAGGCCGCCTCGGCGTAGTGCCGCTGAAACTTCTCGTCACGGCCGTAATCCGGTGCGGCGGTGGTGAAGTGGGCACCGCCGGGCGCCTCGACCACGCCGTCGACCATCATGCGGTTCACCAGCAGCGCCTGCGGGGGCACCGCCTTGACCAACTCCTGGGTCGCGACGACGCGTTCCACCGACAGGAAGCGCTTCTCGGCGGCCATCAGGAAGAGGTCGTCGAAGTAGGGGTCGATGCCGGTGTAGGCCGCATTGCCTTGCGCGTCGCCGAGATTGAGGTGCGCGAACGCGGCGTCCAGTCGCAGCGCCGGCATCGCGATCAGGGTCTCGTGCCCGCCGCCGGGTGCCGGATACGGGCTCGTCACCGTCTGCAGCTCGCCCTCCCAGAAGTCCGGGACCGAGCTGCCCAGCCCGGCCCGGGTCGGCAGGAACGGCAGACGTTGCGCGGCGGCCTGCAGGCCACAGCGCAGCATGCCCTCGTCCATCTCCCGGGCCTCGATCGCGCCGTTGGCACGGGCTTTCGCGAACCAGGGATCGTAGAAGGGCGGGGAGTCCAGCGAGACGAATCCGTAGTAGGCACGCTTGACCTTGCCCGCCGAGCACAGCAGGCCCAGGTCCGGCCCACCGTAGGTGATCACGGTCAGGTCGGTGATATCGGTGCGCAGCAGGGCACGCACGAACGCCATGGGCTTGCGCCGCGATCCCCAGCCGCCGATCCCGATCGTCATGCCGCTGCGCAACTGCGCGACGGCCTCGTCGAGGGTGGTTCTCTTGTCGGACACTATGCGCCGCTCCTCCTCATCGCTTCGCTCTGCATCGTCGCCGGCGGCAACTACTTCTTGCCCTTCTCGGTACCGGCGAACGCGTCGCGGTGCTCGTCGGAAACCCCGGCGAGGTTGAGTTCGAACGTAAAGCCTTGCTCCATGCGGTAACTCGAGTTGACCCGTTGCACGTCGATCAGGTTCAGCGCCTCTTTGGCCGCCCGGATGACGCGGGTGTCCTTGGCCGCGATGTCGCGCGCGACCCGCAGGGCCGCCTCGTCGAGCTCGTCGCGCGGCACCACCTCGTGCACCGAGCCGAAGTGGTGCAGGGTGGCGGCGTCGACGGTGGCCGCGGTGAAGAACAGCCGTCGCATCAGGTGCTGGGGCACTAGGCGCGACAGATGGGTGGCCGCGCCGAGCGCGCCCCGTTCCACCTCCGGAAGCCCGAAGGTGGCGTCGTCGGAGGCCACGATCACGTCGGAGTTACCCACCAACCCGATCCCGCCGCCGACGCAGAATCCGTTCACCGCCGCGACGACGGGCACCGCACACTCGTAGACCGCGCGGAAGGCGGCGAAGCAGCCGCGGTTGGCGTCGATCAGGGCGGTGAATCCCTCGGTGCGCTGCATCTCCTTGATGTCGACCCCGGCATTGAAGCCGCGGCCCTCGGCGCGCAGGATCACCACGTGGGTCTCGGGATCGTGGCCGGCCGCCGTGATGGTGTCGGCAAGTTCGAACCAGCCGCGCGACGGGATGGCGTTGACGGGCGGGAAGTCGACGGTGACCGCGACGATGCCCGGTTCGGTGGTTGTGGATGTGATGGGCAAGGTGCCACTTCCTTGTGGGG
>DASTKA010000540.1:0-4398 GCA_035716165.1 Mycobacterium sp.
CGAGGATGTGGGTGAACCCCAGTTCCTCGACGCGCTGACCGTACGCGCGAAGGACGGTGGGGTCCGAGCCGAGTTCGGTTTGCGGGAAGACAACTCCGATGCGCATTCGCTATCCAACCACGGCACAGCAGCTTTACTTCCGCGCACGAAAGACGTAGCGCACCAACCCGCTGACAAAGATTTGGGGGCGGTGTCGTCTTCTCACCTCTCGGCAAGTGGTCGCTCGAAGCGACGGTTCTGGTGTGGTACCCGGGGGAATGGCCGACACCGCCGGGCTGAACAACCACGACAGCCGGCCGGATATTCCGCTGCCCGACCGAGCCGAAAACCGGCTTCAAGCATGATGTAGTCGTGACGGCGAAGAAGCCCAGCGGGGTGCTGACGGTCGGCGAGATGGAGGCGACGTTCGCAGCAGAGCTGTCCGCGCGGTACGCGATTCCGCAGCTGCCGGACGGTCCCACGCGAGCGCAGTTCCTGGCCGAGCGCGGCGCCGACGTGCGCGTGCTGGTGACATCGGGGACGGCCCGCATCGACGCGGACACCCTCGAGGCGCTGCCCAACCTCGAGGTCATCGTGAACAACGGGGCCGGGGTGGATCTGATCGATCTGCGGGCGGCGAAACGCCGCGGCATCGGCGTCAGCAACACTCCCGACGTGTTGTCGGACACAGTCGCCGACACGGCGGTGGGCCTGATTCTGATGACACTGCGCCGGTTCGGTGCCGCCGACCGCTACGTGCGCGCCGGCCGTTGGGCGCGCGAGGGCCCGTTTCCCTACGCCAGAGATCTCAGTGGCCTGCAGGTGGGCATCTTGGGCCTGGGCCGGATCGGTTCCGCGATCGCGACCAGGCTGCTCGGATTCGACTGCGCCATCGCCTATCACAACCGCCACCGCGTCGAGGGATCGCCATTCCGCTATGCCGAGTCGCCCGCGCAGCTCGCCGAGTCGGTCGACGTCCTGGTCATCGCCACCACGGGCGACGGCAACACGCGCAAGTTGGTCGACCGCGCCGTGCTGCATGCCCTGGGACCCGAGGGGTACCTGATCAACATCGCCCGGGGCAGCGTCGTCGACGAGGACGCGCTGGTCGAAGTGCTGACGGCCGGAGAACTGGCGGGAGCGGGTCTCGACGTCTTCGCCGACGAGCCGCACGTGCCGGCCGAATTGCTCGGCTTGGACAACGTCGTGCTTTTTCCGCACATCGGCAGCGCCACCGCGCGGACCCGGCGGGCCATGGCGCTGCTGGCGATCCGCAATCTCGACAGCTATCTCAACGGCGGCGAACTGGTCACACCGGTCGTGGCGCCGCGCCGTTAGAACCCGCTCGACGCGTCCGTCGCCGTGACCTGGTGATTCTGTGCGGCTATTCATCTGTGGCCGAAGCGATACTCACAGAAGGTTATTGCGCGAACCGCAACTGGGTATGCGGCTTTCATGAGTCCACTACTGCCGGAGACCGCCATGCCGGTGCGGCTGACGCTCGCCGGTCCCGCTCGCCCCGATACGGCGGCGGAGTGGCGGCGGGCGCTGCAACGGTGGCTGCAGCAAGAGGTGCACGCGCCGGAAGAGATTCGTGAGGACGTCGTCCTGGGAGTGAACGAAGCGCTGGCGAATTGTGTTGAGCACGCTTATCGTTCGGATCGCGAGGCTGGCGCCATGAAGCTGCAGGCCAGCTACGATCCGGACGCCGAGTCGATTCGGGTCTGCGTCAGTGACCGCGGAAGCTGGCGCAAGCCGTCATCGAGGCAGTCGAACGATCCCCTTGCGTCGCGCGGCATCATGTTGATGCACCGCCTCTCCGATCACTGCACCATCCATGCCCGCCCCAACGGCACCAGTGTTTACCTGGACTACGCGACCGACGCAGAACCCGCCGGTCAGCAAGAGTGGTGAGGGTCGCCGCAAGCCCGAGGTCAGGCGCCTGACCGCGGTGTCGGCGTGAATTCGACCGGCATCTGTTCGAGACCGCTGACGAAGTTTGCCGGCCGCAGCGGAAGTGGCTCCTCGGATGCCAGCCGCATATCCGGAAGGCGTTTCAGCAGCCGCTCGAGCATCATCGACAGCTCCAAGGGCGCCAGCTTGTGGCCTAGCTAACGCTCTATCCCACCGCGGCGCGGCCCGAGAAATGGGTATTACACCCTTCCTGCGGTCGTCCAACGCGAGGAATCCATGATGAGCCAAACCGTCCAGCGACAGCTCGGCAAAACCGACAGTCCTATCGAAGACGAGCTCGAAGACGCCTTCAGCAGGATGCTGAGTGAGGGTACGCAGCGCCTGCACCGAAGCTGGCGGGGCGTCGTGATCACCGGGTTTTTCGGAGGCACCGAAGTAGCGCTCGGGATTCTCGCTTACTTGTCGGTGCTGGCGGCGACCCAGCGCCCCCTGTTGGCCGGACTGGCGTTCTCCATCGGCTTTTTGGCCCTGCTGCTCGGCCGCAGCGAGCTGTTCACCGAGGGCTTCCTCATTCCCGTTGTCACGGTGGCGGCCAAGCGTGCCAGCCTCGCGCAACTGCTCAAGCTCTGGGGCGGCACGCTGTTGGCCAACCTCGTCGGCGGCTGGGTGATCATGTGGCTGATCATGACGGGGTTTCCCGAGTTGCATTCGCAGACGGTCGAATCCGCGACGCACTTCGCTGCCTCACCATTGTCGGCGCAGAGCTTCTGCCTGGCTGTGCTCGGCGGCATGGTGATCACCTTGATGACCCGGATGCAACACGGCACCGACTCGGTGCCGGCCAAGATAGCCGCAGCCGGAGCGGCGGCGTTTCTGCTCGCCGGGTTGCGGTTGTTTCATTCAATTCTGGATTCGCTTCTGATTTTCGGCGCACTCATCACCGGGAACGCGCCATTTGGCTACCTCGATTGGCTGGCCTGGTTCGGCTACACCGTCGCCGGCAACCTGGTCGGCGGTTTACTGTTCGTGACGCTGCTGCGGTTGCTGCGCAGCAAGGACCGGTTGGAGGAAGAGCGCGCAGAAGCCACCGACGCTGTTGCCTAGCGCCGTACCGTTCTTGAAGCGACGCAACGCTTCTCAGACACCCGCGGCAAGTTCTAAATCTTTCAAAGCCGCCTCCAGGTGAGCGAGCATTCGCTGCAGGTGCGGGACGCTGCGGCGGCATCCGACCAGACCGAAGTCGAGGTTGTCCGCGTTGTTGGTCACGGTGATGTTGACCGCCTGGCCGTCGAGTGGGATCGACAGGGGATAGTTTCCGTCCAATCGCGCGCCGCGCCAATACAATTGGTCGGAGTTACCGGTCGATACGTTCGAGATGACGAGGTTGAACGGCGGTGAGGCCGCGGACAGGTAGCCGGGGATCAGCCCGAAGAACAACCCTCCGATGTTGAAGGCGGACAGGGCCAACTGCTGAACCGGAGGTAGCTGCCAGAACACCTCTTTGGTGTCGCGGATGGATGCGCTGATGATCTCCAGCCGCTTGGCCGGGTCGTCGAGGTCTGTAGCGAGATTGCACAAGAAGGTCCCGACGTTGTTGCCGCCGCGGTCGTCGTCGTTCTTGCGCAGGTTCACCGGGACCATCGCGGTCAGGGGCGCGTCCGGGAGCGCGTTCTGATCGAGCAGGTAGGCGCGCAGCGCCCCGGCGCACATGGCGAGCACGACGTCGTTGACCGTCGTACCGGTGGCTGACTTGACGGCGCTGATGCGCTCGAACGAGTAGGACTGTGCGGCCACCCGCCTGGCGCCACCGATTCGGACGTTGAACATCGAGCGAGGCGCCCGGAACGGCAGAGTCAGTTGTTGTTCGAGAAGTGCCGCCCGCGCGAGCTTGAGCGTCGACGGCGCCAAGGCGAGCGCCGAGCCCGCGGTGCGGCCCACCCGGCCAAAGAGGGACGACTGTTGCCGCTGCCCGCTGCGCTTGCGGGGACCCAGGCTCCACGGAACCCGCACCTCGTCGTCGCCGGGATCGTCGGTGAAGGCGCGCTGCATCAGGCGCAGTGCCGAGACACCGTCCATGAGGGAGTGGTGATACTTCGTGTAGACCGCATAACGCCCGTCCTGCAGGCCTTCGACGAGGTGCGCCTCCCACATGGGACGGTGCCTGTCGAGCAGGCTGCCATGCAGCCGGGAAGCCAGCTCGAGCAAGTCGCGGACTCGTCCGGGCTCGGGAAGAGCGGACCGGCGGAGGTGGTAGTCGAGCTCGACGTCCTTGTCGAAGGACCACGCCAAGTTCGTGAGGCCGCCGAAGAACGCGGGGTGCTTACGGAATGCCGGCTGCACGTCAGTGCACTCCAGCATCGCCTGATACGACTCGCGCACGAAATGGGGGCTGGCGTCCTCCGGGGGTTCGAAGAGCTGCAGCGAGCCAACGTGCATCGGATGCTCGCGTGACTCGCCGATGAGGAACAACGCGTCCATCGGTGATATCGGTTCCATAGTCGTTCC
>DASTKA010000541.1:0-2243 GCA_035716165.1 Mycobacterium sp.
AAGACCGCGCCGACGCTCAGCTTCCCGATTCCCTGTTCGCGCAATACGGTTGACGCGGCCGTCAGGATCTCGCGGCGCACCGCTGCGTCAGGACCGAGCTTGTCGCGCCGTCGCGCGCGGGGAGCGCTCACGGCTTCACGCAGTCGCGTCGTAGGCGGCTAGATAATCCGCGAACCGATCACGGACGCCGTCGGGTGTCAGGCCGTAGTCGGCCAGGTCGTAGTCATGTGCGCCGCGAGAGCCAGGTCGGTGATTCGCGGCCCAACGTTTGACGGAAGCAAGGGTGTCATCGGTGAAAGTGAGGCCCAAGGCGGCGTAGCCGGCTTGTAGCGTGCCCACCGGGTCGGTTTGCAAGTCCGCGAACGAGACGTCGGCGAACCGGTCGTCGCCCACCCGATTACGGAAATCCATCGCTCGCCGGACACCCTCCACCCAGCTGTCGACCTGCTCGGCGCCGAGTTCTTCGGCATCGTCGCGGTCGCTGCTCCAGCTGCGCACGTAGCGAATCAGGCTGCAGACCGAACCCATCACCTTGGCCGGGTCGCGATGGCTCCACAAGAATTTGGCGTCGGGGTACGCCTCGACGAGCGCGTCGAGGGCGAACATGTGCACGGGCGTCTTGAGATGCCACAGCACCGGCGGGCAGTGCCATTGCAACAGCCGCAGAACCCGCCGATGAAAGACGTAGGTCTCACGCATGTCGCAGCCCATCAACCACGCGAGATAGCCGGGGGCGCGCACGGCGCCGTCAAAGTGGAAGGTACGAAAGCTCATTCCCATCAGGTCCTGACATTCGGTCGGCGCCGTGGGCTCGGAGTTGTACATGGTCTTCATCAGCGGGAACATGTCGTCGAGCATCTTCAAGCCGGCCTCGGCCTGCGCGATCCGTGGGTCGCTATGTTCGGTGGCGGCCTCCGGCGGTGGGGTAGGTGCCTGCGATTCCCACATCCGCAACGAGCGGAACTGAGGATCGGCGGCCACCAGCTGGCTCAGTGCGGTGGTTCCGGTGCGGGGTAGGCCGATGACGAAGACGGGGCCACCGACCCTCTGGTCGTCGATCTCGGGGTGCTGCCGGTAGGTGTCTTCGACCTTGAGGCGTTGGATCAGGGCGTTGCTGATGGTGGCGTGCTGGATGACCCGGCCGATGTCGTTGAGGTCCGCCTCGCTGTTCAGCGCTTCGACGATGCGGTCGAGGCCCTCGCGGTAGTAGGACGATCCGAAGTCGTCGAGTCCCGTTGCGGCTCGGGCGCCGTCCTCTAATTCGTCGGCATCGAATGTCACCGGCCGAACCTTTCGTGCACCGCGCGGCGCCGGGCCGCGAGGATTGATGCGCGCTCTTCGGAGCCGACTTGCGCGGTGTCCGAAGGCAACTCGTCCTGGATCTGCTCGTACGGCACCACTCTTGTCGTCGGTGTGGGCGCCGTTTTGGTCCGCACGCAGCGCAGGATGATCGGGCCGTTGCTGTGGCCCGCGGTGTCGAGCCAGTTGGCGATTCCGGGGTCACGGTCGCAGAGCACCACGCGGACCAGCCCGTCGGAATCCATTGCGGCCTGGTGCGCATTCAGGCTGGACTGGTGGCGCCCGTAGTGAATCGTTTCCCACCACGGGTTGCCGATCGAAAAGCTCCAATAGACGCCTTGCGGCGGCTCGACTTCGACGATGAGGGCCTCATCGGGGCCCAGCTCCCAACGGCCGATCACCGGCCGGTTCTCCGCGGCGGCCCCGATGTCGGTGCGATCGATGGGCGGCAGGAAACCGTTGCGCGGTGCTGCGGCACCGAACTGCAAAAAGAACGCCAGGTTGTCCGTGACGAAGTCACCCAGGGCGACCAACTGCCGTGCCAGTGCCACGTCCGGATCGACGGGACTGTGGGCGGCCGGTGCGGTGTCGTCGAGTCGCTCGATCTGCAGCGACGACGAAACCTCGGTATCCCAGTCGTAGAAGAAGTGCCGCACGGTCAACGTGGGATGCTCACCGTCGATGCGCATCCAATTGCCCGCTCGCCCTGGGCGTTCGGCGGCTGAGAGCACCACCTCGAAGTTTCCGTCAGGATCCGTTTCGAGCTCGTCGACCAATTCGTTGGCGACGGCGGTGATGCCGTTCATCGTCTGGAGCCCGACGTAGCGGGCGGTGCCGCGGTTTCCGTACAGCCGATAGCTCTCCCCGCCGCGCAGCGCGGCGCGGGTGTAGAGGCAGTCCGGGCACTCCATTCCCCAGGTCACGACGTCGTCGGTGCTGGTGCG
>DASTKA010000542.1:0-3336 GCA_035716165.1 Mycobacterium sp.
GAAGCCGGCGACCGAGGTGCGCACGGTGCTGTTGACCGGCGCGACCGGATTCCTGGGCCGCTACCTGGCACTGGACTGGCTCGAGCGGATGGACATGGTCGACGGCAAGGTCATCGCGCTGGTGCGGGCCAAGTCCGACGAGGAGGCGCGCGCCCGGCTGGACAAGACCTTCGACAGCGGCGACCCGAAACTGCTGGCGCACTACCAGAAGCTGGCCGCCGACCACCTCGAGGTGATCGCGGGCGACAAGGGCGAGGCCAACCTCGGCCTGGACCAGCAGACCTGGCAGCGACTGGCCGACACGGTCGACGTCATCGTCGACCCGGCGGCGCTGGTGAACCACGTACTGCCGTACAGCGAGCTGTTCGGGCCGAACGCCCTGGGCACCGCGGAGCTGATCCGGATCGCGTTGACGTCCAAGCAGAAGCCGTACACGTACGTGTCGACGATCGGCGTGGGCGACCAGATTCAGCCGGGCACGTTCGTCGAGAACGCCGACATCCGGCAGATCAGCGCCACCCGCGAGATCAACGACAACTACGCCAACGGCTACGGCAACAGCAAGTGGGCCGGCGAGGTGCTCCTGCGTGAGGCGCACGACCTGTGCGGTCTGCCCGTCACGGTGTTCCGCTGCGACATGATCCTGGCCGACACCACCTACGCCGGACAGCTCAACCTGCCGGACATGTTCACCCGGCTGATGCTGAGCCTGGTCGCCACCGGCATCGCGCCCGGTTCGTTCTACGAGCTCGACGCCGACGGCAACAGGCAGCGGGCGCACTACGACGGCCTGCCGGTCGAGTTCATCGCCGCGGCGATCTCGACGCTGGGTACGCAGATCCTGGACAGCGACACCGGCTTCCAGACGTACCACGTGATGAACCCGTACGACGACGGCATCGGGCTCGACGAGTACATCGATTGGCTGGTCGAGGCCGGCTATTCGATCGAGCGCATCGCCGATTACTCCGAATGGCTGCGGCGGTTCGAGACCTCGCTGCGGGCCCTGCCGGACCGGCAGCGTCAGTACTCGCTGCTGCCGCTGCTGCACAACTACCAGAAGCCGGACACGCCGATCAACGGCTCGATGGCGCCCACCGATGTGTTCCGCGCGGCGGTGCAGGAGGCGAAAATCGGCCCCGACAAAGACATTCCGCATGTGTCGGCGCCGGTCATCGTCAAGTACATCACCAACCTGCAGTTGCTCGGACTGCTCTAAAGGCAAAACGCAATCGCCCAGCCCCGTTTCGGGACTGGGCGATTGCTGTCGAAAAGCGAACTACTGCTGCGGATGCGGCCAACGCAGGTAGGCGGCGTTGGCCCCGGCCCCCGCCCCGGTGCGCTTACTACGCCATCCCCGCTTGGGCTCGGGGTCCGCGGAGGATCGCGGCTTGGTCAGCGCGCCCGAGGAGACCTCGGCCGGCTCGTCGTAATTCGAATCCCGGTAGGGCTCGACGGCCGGCGCCGCGGCGGATCCGGCAGCGACCGGATGCACGTCGCGGGCCAGTCGCACGGCGGTGCGCGCCAGCACGACGCCACCCACGAAGATGATCAGCGCGCCCAGGCCGGAGAAGTACGTGACCTCGAGCACCGCGCGCTTGCGATCGGTCACAGCGATCGGGTCACCGGCGGACCCGATTCCCAGCAACGGGGCGACCTGACCGCCCACGACGAACCAGGCACCGGCCAGCACGGCCAGCCAACCGCCCAGCACGGCGGCGACACGGTTCCCGGCGACGATCAGCAACAGACCGCCCAACACGGTCGCCGCTCCCGGCGCTACCTCGAGCCAGCCCCGCGCCGTGCTCCATGCCCAGTCCCGATCGGGTGTATAGGCGAAATTGAAGTGCGGACCAACAAACGGTATTAACGCCCCCCAAGCTCCCAAAATAACCAGGAGCAATCCGCTGACCGCGCCGCGCGAGCGCGGCATGCTCAGCCCGCGGGTATGGCCGTCTTCTGCGTATTTCATGACATCCCCTCGTCGAATACCGGGTCTGTTTCCGGCCTGGGGTGGTTACCCAGCGCTTTCCACTACTAACCCACGCGGCGGACGAAAGCCACCCCGGGGCGGGGCCTTTGAGGCTGGTGAGACTGGTGTTACTAATGAAGGCCGAGCAGCAGCAGCACGATCGCGATTGCGGGGAACGTGCCCTGTGTGGCCGCAGCGCGGGCCTTGTCGCGGTCCGACGCGACCAGAACCACCGCTGCCGCGGCCATTGACCCGACGCCGGCGAAGACGAGGGCCGCTCCAATTCCATTGTTCCCCAACACAAACTCGATTATCCCGATGCCGGTGACCACGGCCAGGAAGAGATTGTAGAACCCTTGGTTGAAGGCGAGCAGCTTGGTGGTTTCGGCTTCGGCCTCGGTGGTGCCGAAGGTTGCGCGGGTGCGCGGCGAGGTCCAGGTCAACGATTCCATCACAAAGATGTAGACGTGCAGCAACGCCGCCAGTGCGGCGAACACCAGTCCGGCGGTGATCATCGCTCCTCCTCGCTGGCCGAGGCTGCGCGCGGCGCCAGATTCGCGCACGTCGGCGCCGCTGAACTCTACCGACCTGGGATCGAGCGGACCAGCCTGACGCGACAAGGCCCCGATATCCCACCGATATCGGGGCCTTGGTCGCCTTACTTGGTTATCGCGCTAGGCGCCGGCGTGATGGTGTCGGTGGAACAGGCCACCTCCGTCACCGGTGCGCCGACGGAACAAGCCACCGCCGGTGCGCTCGCGAGGCTCCCGCTCGGCCGCCATGGCGTCTGACCGCGCTCCTGCCGGGACGCGACCCTCGTCGTACATGGCCGGTTCGGCCTCGGGGACGGCCTCGCCCGCCACCGGCCGGTGCACCACGACGTCTCGTGCATGCCGGACGGCCGTGCGTGCAACGGCTGCCCCACCGAGGAACACGATCAGGGCACCCAGACCGGTGAAGTAGGTGACCTCGAGCAGGGCGCGCTTCAGGTCCGAGGACGCCATCGGTTGACCGATGTCCCCGATGCCGAGTGTCGACGCGAACGCGCGGCCGACCACGAACCAGGCCCCGCCTGCGACCGCCAGCCAGCCGCCGAACACGGCGCTGGCGCGATTGCCGGACACGAGCACCAGCAGGCCGCCTACCGCCGCGGCAACCCCGGGCAGCACCTCCAGCCAGCCTTTGGCCGTGGTCCACGTCCATGCCGGGTCGGCCATGTACGCCCAATCGATGTTGGGCCCGAAGAACGGCACCAAGGCACCCCACGCACCCAGGAGAATCAGCAGTAGCCCGGTAAGCGCGCCGCGGGAACGTGGCATGTAAAGCGCGCGAGGGCGGTCATAGTCGTGGCTCGTGGTCCTCAT
>DASTKA010000543.1:0-3521 GCA_035716165.1 Mycobacterium sp.
GAGCACCTGCAGGTAGTCGCGGGTATAGGCGGCCGGCTTCTCGTAGGGCAGACCGAGCATGTCCCGGATGATCCAGTGGTGCGACGGTCCGACGCCCAGCGCCAACCGTCCACCGGCCACCGCATGCGTCGAGAGCGCCTGGCGGGCAAGGGCGATGGGGTGCTGGGCCTGCAGCGGCACGACGGCGGTACCCAGCTCGATGCGCGAGCTGTGCGCGGCCATCAGCGACACCATGGTCAGGCAGTCGAAGTCGTTGGGCACCTGCGGCATCCACGCCGTGTCCAGGCCCGCGGACTCGGCCCATTCGATATCGGAGGCCAGTCTGTCCACCTTGCGGGCCATGTCGCCCCGCTCGGCGCCGATCATCACTCCGACGCGCATTGTTCCTCCGTGGCGGGTTGCTTCGGTTCGATGTCCGCCGTGCCGGTCAGTGCGCGGATGTCGCGCACGAGGTCGTCCAGCGGTGTCCCGGTGGGGAATACCGCGGCGGCGCCGGCGGAGAGCAACTTCGGGACGTCCGCATGCGGGATGGTGCCACCGACGACGACGGCGATGTCGGCGGCGTCGGCGGCGCGCAAGGCTTCGACGGTGCGCGCGGTGAGCGCCAGGTGCGCACCCGACAGAATGCTCAGGCCGACCACGGCGACGTCCTCCTGGACCGCGATCGAGGCGATGTCCTCGATGCGCTGCCGGATGCCGGTGTAGATGACCTCGAACCCGGCGTCGCGCAGGGTCCGGGCGACGATCTTGGCGCCGCGGTCATGGCCGTCCAGGCCGGGTTTGGCGACGAGAACGCGGACGGCCATCTAGAACACCACCGGTTGCTGGAATTCGCCCCATACCGCCTTGAGCGCGGAGACCATTTCCCCGACCGTGCAGTACGCGTTGGCGCAGTCGATCAGCTTGTGCATCAGGTTGTCGTTTCCCTCGGCCGACCGGGACAGCGCGGCCAGCGTGGATTGTACTGCGGCCGAATCTCTTTCGGCCTTGACCTTGGACAGCCGCTTGAGTTGCAGATCACGTCCCTCGGCGTCGAGCTCATAGGTGACGACGTCGTGTGCCGGCTCCTCGGTCACGAACCGGTTGACCCCGACCACCGGGCGGGTGCCGGCTTCGACATCCTGGTGCAGATTGAAGGCTTCGTCGGCGATGAGGCCCTGCAGGTAACCGTCCTCGATGGCCTGCACCATTCCGCCGTGCCGCTCGAGGTCGGACATGATCTCGATGATGCGCTCCTCGGTGGCATCGGTCAGCGCCTCCACGAAGTAGGAGCCGCCGAGCGGGTCCGCGACGCTGGCCACACCGGTCTCGTGCGCGAGGATCTGCTGGGTGCGCAGCGCCAGTGTCGTGGTTTCCTCGGTGGGCAGGGCGAACGGTTCGTCCCAGGCTGCGGTGAACATCGACTGCACGCCGCCCAGCACCGCCGCCATCGCCTCGTAGGCGACCCGGACGATGTTGTTGTGGGCCTGCGGCGCGTACAGCGACGCGCCGCCACAGACGCAGCCGAACCGGAACATCGCCGCCTTGGCCGTTTTCGCCCCGTAGCGTTCCTGCACGATCGTCGCCCAACGCCGCCGCCCCGCACGGTATTTGGCGATCTCCTCGAAGAAGTCCCCGTGGGTGTAGAAGAAGAACGAGATCTGCGGCGCGAATTGGTCGATCGTCATGCGGCCGCGCTCGACCACGGTGTCGCAATACGTCACCCCGTCGGCCAGCGTGAACGCCATCTCCTGCACCGCATTGGCCCCGGCATCGCGGAAGTGCGCCCCGGCCACCGAAATCGCATTGAACCGGGGAACCTCCGCCGCGCAGAACTCGATGGTGTCGGCGATCAGCCGCAGCGACGGCTCCGGCGGCCAGATCCAGGTCCCTCGCGAGGCGTACTCCTTGAGGATGTCGTTCTGGATGGTCCCGGTGAGCTTCTCGCGCGGGATGCCCTTTTTCTCGGCGGCGGCGACGTAGAACGCCAGCAGGATCGCCGCCGTCCCGTTGATGGTCATGCTCGTGCTGAGCTTGTCCAACGGGATGCCATCGAACAGGATCTCGAAGTCGGCCAGGGTATCGACCGCGACGCCGACCCGGCCGACCTCCTCGCCGAACTCGGGGTCGTCGGAGTCGTATCCGCACTGGGTGGGCAGATCGAGCGCCACCGACAGCCCCGTCCCGCCCTGCTCCAGCAGGTAGCGGTACCGGCGGTTGGATTCCTCGGCGGTGCCGAATCCCGAGTATTGACGGAAGGTCCAGAGCTTGCCGCGATAGCCGGACGCGAAGTTACCCCGGGTGAAGGGGAACTCCCCCGGTTGCGGAGGCGCCGTGTTTACATCCGCCGGCCCGTATACGGGCTGCAGCGGGATGCCAGACGGAGTGTGGGCCGTATTATCCATCGGTGAATAACGTACTTGCAAAAAAAGAGAATGCCAATACCACACGCTTGACCAGGTAAAAGGAGGCTCCGCGTGCTACGCGCGGCAGATGATTTCGCCGTGTGGGATGGCGATCCAGCCGTCCGGGGCGGCGGCCCATTCTCGCCAGGCGGCAGAGATCTCCTCGAGCTGCGCGGTGGTCGCCAGGTCGAGGCTCACCAGGTCGCGGGCCACGGTCGAGTGCACAATCCGGTCGGCCCACATTCCGCCCCACCAATCGCGCGTCGCGGTCGTGGCATAACACCAGAGGCTGCCAGCGGGTGTGATGTCGCCGAATCCCGCCTGCTGCGCCCACGACAGCAGTCGCCGTCCCGCATCCGGTTCGCCGCGGTTGGCCCGAGCGACGCGTTGATAGAGGTCTCGCCAGAGGTCGAGCGCCGGCAGCTCGGGGTACCAGATGAACCCGGCGTAGTCGGCGTCGCGGGCGGCCACGATGCCGGCCGGCGCGCACACCCGTCGCATCTCCCGTAAGGCGGCAACCGGATCGGCGACGTGCTGTAACACCTGGTGAGCGTGCACGACGTCAAAGGTGTCGTCGGGGAAGTCGAGGTTGTGCAAGTCGGCGGTCGCGAACGAGACGTTGGACAGGTTGCGTCGCTCGATTTCGGCGCGGGCAACGCCCAGCACGTCGGCGACCTGGTCGACGGCGGTGACAGGTCCGGGCTCGACGAGCGCGGCCAGATCGGCGGTGATGGTGCCGGGTCCGCATCCGACGTCGAGCACGGATAGCCCGGGTTTCAGATGTGGCAGCAGGTATGCGGCGGAGTCCTCGGCGGTGCGGCGCTGATGAGAGCGCAACACCGACTCGTGATGGCCGTGCGTGCAAGTCGCTCGATGTCCGCCGTTCACTGTGGCCCCTTGCCTGCCGTGTCTGTTCTGGCAGCCTACGCGCTGCGAGTCACACTATGAAATGCTCGTCTCATTATATGAGACGAGCTAGTCGACAGGAACGTTGAGAATCGGACGGTCGACGCCGGCTCCAGGGCCGTCGAAATGCCACCACTCCCCCGAATACGCCTTCAACCCGCCGTAGTTCATGGCCGAGCGCAGCGCCGCCCGGTCCGCCACAGCGTCGGCACTGATGCCCTGCGTGTTGAA
>DASTKA010000544.1:0-3008 GCA_035716165.1 Mycobacterium sp.
GAAATGCGCTGATGCAGAAAAGCTGACATCAGTACATACGCGGTACTTAATCCAGTATATCAGTAGATAGGCAGTGAGCTGCTAAAATATCCATGGATGCGAGCCGTAACATCAGTATCTCCGCTCTGAATTAATTACGGAAATACGTGGTAAAGGAAACCGTCCTTTTAGGCTGATGGCACGGTTGTTACCCGATTCACAGCTTCACATAGCAAAATAAACTTGTTTGCTCGAATGTGTCCAACTAACGTTTTCCGTATCAAGGCAAGTGGTTGGAGGGAATGACTTCAATGATCTCCTCAAGATCATTACGCGGCGCGGCCGCAGGTGTCATAGGTGCCGGAGCTGTGGCTGGCGCGCTGCTGATCGGCGGCGCCCCCGCGGCTCAGGCCGCTCCTGCGCCCGCAGCCACCACAAGCTTCGCCAGTGCTGGTCCCCATAGCGGACCGGGCCTCATTCCCGATCGCCCCGGCGGTCGCGGATGGGGCGGCCATGATGGTCGGGGAAATGGCAATTGGGGGCACGGCGACGGCAACTCGGGCCGTGGCGGTGGCTACTGGGGCCCCCAGCACTGGTGGAACTGGTGGTGGTGATCACCATCTCCGCGCGGTAGCCGGTCATCGCCGACACGCCAACCCTCGGGATGACCGACCGCGCATGGGGGGATCCATGCCGGCCTGACATTGTCAGGTCGGCATGGCCCTATTTGGGGGCCGTCTGCGAACGTTTACGGGTCGCGGGGTAGGCCCAGCAGTCGTTCGGCGATGATGTTCAGCTGCACCTCGGAGGTGCCGCCGTAAATGGTGGTGGCGCGGCTGGCCAACAGGTATTCGCCCCATTTGCCGGGCAGTTGCTCGGCGTCGCCGATCGCGGCATCGGTGCCGAACGTTGAGACCGCGAACTCCGCGTAACCCTGGCCGGTGCGCATGGACAGCAGTTTGGAGATCGCCGCCGACGGCATGGCGTCCCCGCCGGCCAGCGTCAGCAGCGTCGAGCGGAGGTTGAGCACCTTGGCCGCGTGGCCCTCGGCGATCAACTGGCCCGCTCGATGCTGGGCGATCTGGTCGAAGTGCCCGTCGCGGACGAACTCGACGAACTGGGGCAGGGTCGCCAGGAAGTTCGCGTCGCTGCTGCCGATCGACACCCGCTCCGCGGTCAGCGTGTTGCGGCTGACCTCCCAGCCCCGATTGACCTCACCGAGCACGCAGTCGTCGGGCACGAACACGTCGTCGATGTAGACGGTGTTGAACATCGCGTTGCCGGTGAGCTCGCGCAGCGGCGTGACCGTAACGCCTTCACTTCGCATGTCCAGCAAAAAATAGGTGATGCCATTGTGTTTCGGGGCGCTGGGGTCCGTCCTGGCCAGCAGCGCACCCCATTGCGAGTACTGCGCTGCGGTGGTCCAGATTTTCTGGCCGGTGATGCGCCAGCCGCCGTCGGTCCGGGTGGCTTTGGTGGAGAGGCCGGCCAGGTCCGATCCGGCGCCGGGTTCGGAAAACAGCTGGCACCAGATCATCTCGCCGCGCAAGGTCGGCGGCAGGAACCGTTCCTTTTGTTCCTCGGTCCCGAACGCGACGATCGACGGAATGATCCACGCGGCGATGCCGACCTGTGGCCGCTTGACCCGCCCGGAGGCGAACTCCTGGGCGATGATGATCTGCTCCACCGGACTGGCGGCCCGGCCCCAAGGCTTCGGTAGATACGGCAGCACCCAGCCGCCCTCGGCGATGGCGACCCTGCGCGGCTCGCGCTCCATCTCCTTGAGCGCGGCGACCTCGGCCCGGATCTCCGCCCGCAACTTTTCGGTGTCGGGGTCGAGATCGATGTCCACCGCCCGCATTCCGGTGGTGGTCGCGGTGTCGACCACCTTCTGCGGGTAGTCCGAACTGCGACCGAAGGAGGCGGCCAGCATCAGTGCCCGGCGGTAATAGACGCCTGCGTCGTGCTCCCAGGTGTAGCCGATCCCGCCGTGCACCTGGATGCAGTCCTGCGCGCAGCGCTGGGCGGCCGCCGGCGCCAGCGTCGCGGCCACGGCGGCGGCGAACTCGACATGCGAACCCGCTGTGTCCCAATCGTTTTCGCGGGCATCGTCGATCGCGCGGGCGGCGTCCCATACGGCCGCGGTGGCCCGCTCGGTGTCGGCGATCATCTCGGCGCACTTGTGCTTGATCGCCTGGAACTGGCCGATCGGCCGGCCGAACTGCTCACGGATCTTGGCGTAGTGCGAGGCCGCGTCGGTCGCCCAGCGCGCCACGCCGATGGCTTCGGCGGACAGCAGCGTCGTCATCAGCGCGTGGGCCGTCGCCATGCTCAGGTTGGTCAGCACCGCGTCCTCGCCGACCTCGACGGCGTTGGCTCGCACGTGGGCGATGGGGCGCAGGGGGTCCAGGCTTTTCACGGGTTCGATCTCGAGCTGGTCGGCGCGCACGATCACCCAGGCCTCGCCGCTATCGATCGCGACGGGCAGTACCAGCAGGGTGGCCTGGCCCGCGGCGGGGACCGCTCGGACTTCGCCGCGGATCACCAGTGAATTCCCGTGCCGGGTTGCGGTCAGCGCGCAGCAGTTCAGCCCATAGGAAGCGATTTCGGCGCCGGACGCGAGTTCGGAGAGCACCTTCGCGTCCGGGTCGTGCGCGGAAATCAGGGCGCTGGCGATGGCCGAGGGCACGAACGGACCCGGCACCGCCCCGTAACCGAATTCGGCTAGCACGATGGCCAATTCGAGGATGCCGAAGCCCTGGCCCCCGACGGATTCGGCCAGATGAACGCCCTGCAGGCCCTGCTCGGCCGCGGCCTGCCAGTACGGCGGAGGGTTGTCTATGGGCGTTTCCATGGCCGCATGCAGCGTCTCGGACGGCGCGATGCGCGCCACCAGCGATCGCACGGAATCTGCCAGCTCTTGATGCTCGGGATTTATCGCGATCGGCATTGGTCGCCTTCCGTTGCTGCAGGACGCCGTCTCGGCCAAGTACCTTCCAAGCTAACAACCAGTGGGTTGGTTGACGACA
>DASTKA010000545.1:0-8502 GCA_035716165.1 Mycobacterium sp.
CCGGATGATTTCTTCACCGGATCGCAGGACGCCGCGACGGCGCTCGTCGGCGCGGACTACCACGAGCGCAGGTCGTTCAGGCTGGTGGGAAGCGCGGTGGCGGGAATCTTCGTGATCGGCTTGGTGGCACTGGTGGTGTCACTGGCCATCGCCATCCGGCCGACGGCCAACGTGCGGCCCAGCCCGAACCAGAACGTCGTGGTCGCGCCCACCCGGCCGGCCCCGGCGCCCGCCGCTCCGGCTCCCGAGGCCGTGCCCCAGGCACCGGCTGCTCCGGCTCCCGAGGCCGCGCCGCAAGCGCCCGCTCCGGCGCCGGAGGCACCCGCACCCGCTCCCGCGGCTGCCGCACCCGTGCAGGCGGCTCCAGTCCCCGCGCCGGTGCCGGAGGCACCCGCGCCGGTACCCGTGGCTCCACCGCCCGCCCCGCCCGCGGTGGCGCCGATTCCGGTGCCCATTCCACTGCCGATTCCCGGCCTCGGTGGGCCCGGGTTCGGAGGACCTCCGGGAGGCGGCTTCGGTCCGCACGGTGGCGGTGACGGTGGCGGCGGCGGCTTCCCCGGGTTTCCCGGCGGGGGCGGTGGCCACGGCGGTGGCGGCGGCTTCGGCGGAGGTCACGGCGGCGGTCACCACTAGCCCCGATGGTGGCGCCCCGCTTCGCCCGGCTGCGCCGCGCTCGCGATCGCCACGAGGCATGACGGCAGTCACCTGTCATCTTCCGTTTGCCTCGCGCTCAACCCTGCGATGCACTTAGCTCATGGCGACCACCTACACCGGTGGTATGCGATGCACGGTGTTTGGCACGGGCTACCTCGGTGCCACCCATGCGGTGGGGATGGCGGAACTCGGACACGACGTGCTCGGGGTCGATATCGACCCCGGCAAGGTGGCCAAGCTCGCCGGGGGCGACATCCCCTTTTATGAGCCCGGCCTGCGAAAGCTGTTGAGGGAGAACCTGGCTGCCGGTCGGCTGCGGTTCACCACCGATTACGACATGGCGGCCGACTTCGCCGACGTGCACTTCCTCGGAGTGGGCACACCACAGAAGAAGGGCGAGTACGGCGCGGATCTGCGCCACGTCTACGCCGTCATCGATTCGCTGGTGCCGCGGCTGACGACGTCGGCTGTGCTGGTTGGCAAGTCGACGGTCCCGGTGGGCACCGCGGCCGAGTTGAACGAACGAGCGGCCGCGCTGGCGCCGTGTGGCGTGGACGTCGAAATCGCTTGGAATCCAGAGTTTCTGCGCGAGGGCTACGCCGTGCAGGACACCCTCCATCCGGACCGGATCGTCCTGGGCATCAAACAGGATTCGGCGCGCGCCGAGGCCGCCGTGCGTGAGCTGTATGGAAAGCTGCTCGAGGCCGGGGTGCCGTTCCTGGTGACGGACCTGCAGACCGCGGAGCTGGTCAAGGTTTCCGCCAACGCCTTTCTGGCGACCAAGATTTCGTTCATCAACGCCATTTCCGAGGTATGCGAGGCCGCGGGTGCCGACGTCAGCCTGCTGGCCGATGCCCTCGGTTACGACCCCCGGATCGGACGCCAATTCCTCAATGCCGGTTTGGGTTTCGGTGGCGGGTGCCTGCCCAAGGACATCCGCGCGTTCATGGCGCGCGCCGGTGAGCTCGGCGCCGACCAGGCGCTGACGTTTTTGCGGGAGGTGGACAGCATCAACATGCGCCGCCGCACCCGGATGGTGGAACTGGCCAGCGCGGCTTGCGGCGGCTCGCTGCTGGGCGCCAACATCGCGGTGCTCGGTGCGGCGTTCAAACCCGAATCCGACGATGTGCGTGACTCACCCGCGCTCAACGTCGCGGGCCAGCTGCAGCTCAACGGCGCCGCGGTCAACGTGTATGACCCCAAGGCCCTGGACAACGCGCAGCGGCTGTTCCCGACGCTGAACTACGCGGTCTCGGTCGAAGAGGCGTGCGAGCGCGCGGATGCGGTGCTGGTGCTCACCGAGTGGCGCCAGTTCGTCGACATGGACCCCAACGACCTGGCCGACCGGGTGCGCGCCCGCGTCATCGTGGACGGCCGCACTTGCCTGGACGTCGCCCGCTGGGAGCAGGCTGGCTGGCGGGTCTACCGCCTGGGCGCGCCACGGCCGTAGCTTTTCGCGCAAGCAGGCTGCAGCGTTCCGGGCGAGTAATCTGACCCGCGTGGACTACGCTGGCAAATTCCTCGACGAGAACCGCGGCTTCGCGGAGCTGTTTCGCGATGTCGATGAGTCCACGCCGGTGCCCACCTGCCCGGACTGGACCCTGCGGCAGCTGTTTCGCCACGTCGGCCGCGGCGACCGCTGGGCGGCGCAGATCGTGCGTGAGCGACTCGACAGCTACCTCGACCCCCGCACGGTGGAGGGCGGCAAGCCGCCGCCCGACCCCGCCGGCGCGATGTCCTGGCTACACGGCGGTGCCCAGCGGCTGGTCGACGCTGTCGAGCTGACCGGGGTGGAAACGCCGGTCTGGACGTTCCTGGGTTCGCGCCCGGCGAAGTGGTGGGTCCGGCGCCGCCTGCACGAGGTCGCTGTGCACCGGGCCGACGCGGCGATCGCGCTGGGCAGCGAGTTCACCCTGGAACCCGACGTGGCGGCCGATGGCATCACCGAATGGCTGGAGCGGGTCGAGATCCAGGCGGGCGCCAATGGGTCGCCGCTTCCGCTCGAGGAGGGCGACACCCTGCACCTGCACGCCACCGATCCCGGCCTGGGTGAAGCCGGCGAGTGGACGATCACCGCCGAGAAGGGCCGGATCGCGTGGTCGCATCAGCATGGCAAGGGCAGCGCCGCGCTGCGCGGTGGTGCCACCGAGTTGCTGCTGGCGATCCTGCGCCGGCGGCCGCTCACCGACACGGCTGTCGAGCTGTTCGGCGACGACGGCGTGTGGGAGCGCTGGTTGGACCGTACGCCTCTGTAGCGCGGGGTCGCACGGTAACTTTGCACACCATGACCACATCGGAGATCGCCACCGTTCTGGCATGGCACGACGCCCTCAACGCCGCCGACCTCGAGACGTTGGCGGCCCTGTCCAGTGACGACATCGAGATCGGCGACGCACACGGAGCCGCGCAGGGGCACGAGGCGCTGCGCACCTGGGCCACCTCGCACCGGGCGACCACACAGCTGGGTCAGCTGTATGTGCATGACGGCATCGTCGTCGCGGAACAAAAGCCGAGCGGCGCCGACGATCCGGGGGCGGCCACCAAAGCGTTGGCGTTTCGCGTTGTGCGCGACCATGTCACCTCCGTGTTCCGGCACGAGAGCTTGGCGTCGGCGCTGGCGGCCACCGAGCTCACCGAGTCCGACGCCATCGAATAGGGCCGATCAAGGCATTAGGAGAAATCCATGCGCGGAATCATCCTGGCCGGCGGGTCGGGCACCCGCCTGCATCCGATCACCACGGGCATCAGTAAGCAGTTGCTGCCGGTCTACGACAAACCGATGGTCTACTACCCGCTGTCCACGCTGATGATGGCCGGAATCCGCGACATCCTGGTGATCACCACCCCACACGACGAGCCGGGATTCCAGCGGCTGCTGGCCGACGGCTCGCAATTCGGCGTCAACATCACCTACGTGACCCAGGAAAAGCCCGACGGTCTGGCCCAGGCATTCGTCCTGGGCGCCGACCACATCGGCAACGAGCCGGTGGCTTTGGTGCTGGGAGACAACATCTTCTACGGCCCGGGCTTGGGTACCAGCCTGAGTCGCTTCCAATCCCTCAGTGGCGGGGCGGTTTTCGCCTACTGGGTGGCCAACCCGTCGGACTACGGCGTCGTCGAATTCAGCGACGACGGCAGGGCACTTTCCCTGGAGGAGAAGCCCAAGACGCCGAAATCCAATTACGCGGTACCAGGTCTGTACTTCTACGACAACGACGTGATCGAAATTGCCAAGGGCCTCAAGAAATCTGCGCGCGGTGAGTACGAGATCACCGAGATCAACCAGATTTATCTGAACCGGGGCCGGCTCTCGGTCGAGGTGATGGCCCGCGGCACGGCCTGGCTGGACACCGGGACGTTCGACTCGCTTTTGGACGCAAGCGATTTCGTGCGCACCCTGGAACGGCGCCAAGGCCTCAAGGTCAGCGTCCCCGAGGAGGTGGCGTGGCGGCGGGGCTGGATCACCGACGAGGAGCTGGCCGAGCGCGCGCACGCCCTGCTCAAGTCCGGCTACGGCGGCTATCTGCTGGAGTTGTTGGAGCGGAGCCGATTTCAGTAGGTTTGGCCAGCACCGCGGCGATCGCCGTCGTCAGCGGCACCGACAGCGCCAACGCCATACCGCCCACCGCTGAGCGGGCGATCTCGATAGCCACACTCTCGCTGGTCAGCACGTCGGTCAGCGAGCGGTTGGCGACGCTGAACAGCAACAGCAGCGGCAGCGAACTACCGGCGTACGCCAGCACCAGCGTGTAGACCGTGCTGGCGATGTGGTCGCGCCCCACCCGGATGGCACCCAGAAAGATGGCCCGCCGCGAGCCGCCGAGGTGGGCCAGCTCGAACACCGTCGAAGCCTGGGTCACCGTCACATCGTTGAGCACACCCAGCGACCCGATGATGAAACCGGCGAGCAGCAGGCCGCCGATCGACACATTGCCCAGATACGCGCTGACGGTGCTGTTCTGCTCGTCCGACAACCCGGTCAGCTGCGCCAGCTGTATTGCCGCCCAAGACAATCCGGCGGCCAGCAGCAGTGCCGACAGGGTGCCGAGCAGCGCGGCGCTGGTCCGCAGGCTGACACCGTGCGCGAGATAGATGACCGCGTACAGGATGGCCGCCGACGCGACCAGCGCCACCGGAATAGCCGGCGCGCCGTCGCGCAGCGCCGGCAGCAGGAACGTCACCAGCACCACGAACGCGACCACGATGCCCACCAGCGCCAGCAGCCCGCGCCACCGCGCCACGGCCACGATCACCACCGCGAACGCGATCGCCAAACCGGTCAGCGCCCAGCCGCGTTCGAAGTCGTAGAACGCGTAGCTGGTGACGCCCTGTTCGTCGACCTGCCGGACGAGCCGAATGTGGTCGCCCACCGCGAATTTCGGCTGCCCCGGGCCGGGGGAGGACTCCAGCAGCGTCTGGGCGCCGGCGTTGGGTCCGGAATCGATCGAGACCCGGGTCAGGACGCAACGCCCGGCGCCCGGCGGCGCCTGCTGCGGCGTGCCGGTGAGCACCTGACCGGCCGACGGGCTGCCGCAGTCGCCCATTCCGCTGGACAGCACGTGCCCGGCCTGCGTGCTCACCGCGCCACCGGCCGCGTTCTGCAGCGGCATGGGAATGTCGACGTGCTGCCGGCTGGGCCACAGCACAACCGCGCCGACGGCGACCGCCACGCCGATCGCGACCAACAACCCGACGACGATCCTGGCGGGCAACGGATCAACGGGGGACGGGCCCGGCGGCATGCTGTGCGAGTGCGAGTGGGTCACCCGCTCTACCGTAGAGGCGCCCGCGCGAGCGCTTACGGTCGATAGCCGACGAGGAAGTTGCCCAACCGCTCGATCGCGGCCGTCAGATCACGCGCCCACGGCAGCGTCACGATGCGCAGGTGATCCGGTGCCGGCCAATTGAAGCCGGTGCCCTGGGTGACCAGAATCTTCTCCTGCAGCAAAAGATCGAGGACGAGCTGTTCGTCGTCGTCGATCTCATAGACCTCGGGGTCCAGCCGGGGAAACGCGTAGAGCGCGCCGCCCGGCTTGACGCAGGACACGCCAGGGATCTCGTTGAGTTTGGTCCACGCGACGTCGCGCTGCTCGAGCAGCCGCCCGCCCGGCAGGACCAGGTCGTCGATGCTCTGGTAGCCGCCCAGGGCCACCTGGATCGCGTGCTGCGCGGGAACGTTTGGGCACAGCCGCATGTTGGCCAGCAGGTTGATTCCCTCGATGAAGCTGCCGGCGTGGTCCTTGGGCCCGGTGATCGCCAGCCAGCCGGCCCGATAACCGGCCACCCGGTAGGCCTTGGACAGCCCGTTGAAGGTCAGGCACAGCATGTCCGGCGCCAGTGTGGCCACGTTGATGTGCTTGGCGTCGTCGTACAGGATCTTGTCGTAGATCTCGTCGGCGAGCAGCAGCAGCTCGTGCCTGCGCGCCAGATCGACTATCTGGGTGAGGACCTCGCTGGTGTAGACCGCGCCGGTCGGGTTGTTCGGGTTGATCACGACCAGCGCCTTGGTGCGCTCGGTGATCTTGGACTCCATGTCGGCGATGTCGGGCTGCCAGCCCTGCGTCTCGTCGCACAGGTAATGCACCGGCGTTCCGCCCGCCAGCGAGGTCGACGCCGTCCACAGGGGGTAATCCGGCGACGGGATCAGCACCTCGTCGCCGTTGTCCAGCAGGGCCTGCAGCGTCATCGTGATCAGCTCGGACACCCCGTTGCCCAGGTAGACGTCGTCGACGTCGAACCGGGGGAATCCCTCGACCAACTCGTAGCGGGTCACCACCGCCCGGCGTGCGGGCAGGATGCCCTGCGAGTCCGAATATCCCTGGGCGTACGGCAGGGCCTGAATCATGTCGCGCATGATCACGTCGGGCGCCTCGAAGCCGAACGGCGCCGGGTTGCCGATGTTGAGCTTGAGGATGCGGTGCCCCTCGGCCTCCAGCCGCGCGGCGTGCGCGTGCACCGGTCCGCGGATCTCGTACAGGACGTCCTGAAGCTTCGACGACTGGACGAAACTGCGCTGCGGCCGGTGATGCGCCGACGGGTGCAGAGGCAGCTGGTGGGTGCTCACATCACCAATGGTGCCATCACTGTCCACTGAAATTTGCTGTCACCCGGAAAATACCCAGGTCAGCGCTTGCCCGGGGGACGCGCCCCACGTGCGATACCCAGGCCCTTGACCGGCGGCTGCGACGGTGCCGCGTCGCCGTCGGTCTCCTTTGCCGGCTCCGCTTTCGGCGCGGGCTCGGGTTCGGCCTCCGACCGTTCCGCGGGCTGCGCCTCGGCTTTGGATTCCTCGGCCTTGGGTGCCTCGGCCGCCGGGGCGGCCTTCTTGGCGCCGGGTCGCTTGGCGCCGGCGGCGATGCCCAGTCCCTTGACCGGTGCCGCGGGTGCCTTGGCTTCGGTCTTGGTCTCCGGCTCGGCTTCGGGGGCCGCTTCGGTCGGCGCCTCGGCCTTGGGTGCCTCGGCCGCCGGGGCGGCCTTCTTGGCGCCGGGTCGCTTGGCGCCCGCGGCCAAACCCAGCCCCTTCACCGGGGCGGCGGCAGCCTTCGCTTCGCCGCCGGCCTCGGCCTTGGGAGCCTCGGCCTTGGGGGCCTCGGCCGCCGGCGCTGCCTTCTTGGCGCCGGGCCTCTTGGCGCCGCCGGCGATGCCCAGCCCCTTCACGGGTGCGGCAGTGTCCGCCTTGGCTTCGCCGGCCGGTTCGGCCGCAGGCTTCTTGGCGCCCGGCTTCTTGGCGCCGCCGGCGATGCCGAGTCCCTTGGCGGGCGCGGCGGGAGCGGCGGCGGTCTCCGACTTCGGCGGCGCCGCCGCCTTGGCGGGCGCCTCCTCGGCCGGCGCCTCGACGGTCGCGGTGGCTGCCGAGGCCTTGGGCGCGGCAGCCGCTCGCTTTTCGGCCTCCTTGGCGGCCGTGCCCTTCTCCGGCAGCGTCGCCTTGTCGTACTCGAGGGACCCGAGCAGGATCTGCGCGACATCGAGGACCTCGACGCCGCTGCGTCCGGCCTCTTCCTGACGGTCGTTGACGCCATCGGTGACCATCACCCGGCAGAAGGGGCAACCGGTGGCGATGGTGGCGGCCCCGGTGGCCAGCGCCTCGTCGACGCGTTCGTGGTTGATCCGCTTGCCGATGTGCTCTTCCATCCACATCCGCGCGCCACCGGCGCCGCAGCAGAAACTGCGTTCGGCGTGCCGTGGCATCTCGGTCAGGTTCGCTCCGGCGGCCCCGATCAGCTCGCGCGGCGCTTCATAGACCTTGTTGTGCCGGCCCAGGTAGCAGGGGTCGTGATAGGTGATGTCCTGCGACACCGGGGTCACCGGCACCAGCTTGTTGTCCCGGATCAGCCGGTTGAGCAGCTGGGTGTGGTGCAACACCGAGTAGTTCGCGCCGAGCTGGCGGTATTCGCGGCCCAGGGTGTTGAAGCAGTGCGGGCAGGTCACGACGATCTTGCGGTCGACGGTCTCGGTGCCCTCGAACAGTCCGTCCAGCGTCTCGACGGCCTGCTGGGCCAGCTGCTGGAACAGGAACTCGTTGCCCGAGCGGCGCGCGGAGTCGCCGTTGCAGGTCTCGCCGGTGCCGAGCACCAGGTACTTCACGCCGGCGATGGCCAGCAATTCGGCGACGGCCTTGGTGGTCTTCTTGGCCTTGTCGTCGTAGGCGCCGGCGCAGCCCACCCAGAACAGGTACTCGTAGCCATCGAAGCTGTCGACGTCCTCGCCGTACACCGGCACGTCGAAGTCGACCTCGTCGATCCAGCTGGTGCGGTCGGAGGCGTTCTGGCCCCACGGGTTGCCCTTGGTTTCCAGGTTCTTGAACAGCACGGACAGCTCCGAGGGGAACTCGGACTCCATCATCACCTG
>DASTKA010000546.1:0-2146 GCA_035716165.1 Mycobacterium sp.
CGAATTCAGAACCTGCGGGGCGGGCCGACCCGGCTCAAGTCCAGCGGCAAGGACTACTTCGACCTGACGCCCGACGACGAGCAGAAGATGATCGTCGAGACTGTCGACGAGTTCGCCGCGGAAGTGCTGCGGCCGGCCGCACACGATGCCGACGAGGCGGCGACCTACCCGCACGAGCTGATCGCCAAGGCCGCCGAACTGGGCATCACCGCGATCAACATCCCCGAGGATTTCGACGGCATCGCCGCGCACCGGTCCAGCGTGACCAACGTGCTCGTCGCCGAGGCCCTGGCCTACGGCGACATGGGCCTCGCGTTGCCGCTGCTGGCCCCGGGCGGCGTGGCCTCGGCGCTGACCCATTGGGGCAGCGCCGATCAGCAGGCCACCTACCTGCCCGAGTTCGCCGGCGAGAACGTGCCGCAGGCCTGCGTGGCCATCGCCGAGCCGCAACCGCTCTTCGACCCCACCCGGCTGAAGACCACCGCGGTGCGCACCCCGAGCGGATACCGCCTCGACGGGGTGAAGTCGTTGGTCCCGGCCGCCGCCGACGCCGAGCTTTTCATCGTCGGAGCGCAGCTCGACGGCAAGCCGGCCCTGTTCATCGTCGAGTCCTCGACGAAAGGCCTTGCCGTGAAGGCGGATCCGAGCATGGGAATCCGCGCGGCCGCCCTGGGGCACGTCGAACTCTCCGGGGTGACGGTGCCGCTGAGCGCCCGGCTGGGTGAGGACGAGGCGACCGATGAGGATTACTCCGAGGCCATCGCGCTGTCCCGGCTGGGCTGGGCGGCGCTCACCGTCGGCACCTCGCACGCCGTGCTCGACTACGTCGTCCCATACGTCAAGGAACGCCAGGCCTTCGGTGAGCCGATCGCGCACCGTCAGGCGGTGGCCTTCATGTGCGCCAACATCGCCATCGAATTGGACGGGCTGCGGCTGATCACGTGGCGCGGCGCGGCGCGCGCCGAGCAAGGCCTGCCGTTCATCCGCGAGGCGGCCCTGGCCAAGCGGCTCGGCGCCGACAAGGGCATGCAGATCGGCCTGGACGGCGTTCAGCTGCTCGGCGGGCACGGCTACACGAAAGAGCACCCGGTCGAACGCTGGTACCGCGACCTGCGGGCCATCGGCGTGGCCGAGGGCGTCGTCGTCATCTAAGTCGCTATCTCACTCGAGACGAAAGTTCTATCATGGCAATCAATCTGGAACTTCCCCGCAAGATGCAAGCGGTGACGACCAAGACGCATCAGGGCGCCGCCGAGTTGATGCGGCCGATCGCCCGCAAGTACGACCTCAAGGAACACGCGTACCCGGTCGAACTCGACACTCTGTTCAGCCTCTTCGAAGGGGCCTCGGAGTCCATCGAATTCGCGGGAGCCAACGCGCTGGGCGGCGAGAACGAAGAACGGGAAAAGAACCACAACGGCGCGAACATGGCCGCGCTGCTGCAGACCCTGGAAGCCAGCTGGGGTGACCTCGCGATGATGTTGTCGGTCCCCTACCAGGGGCTGGGCAACGCGGCGATTTCCGCCGTCGCCAATGAGGAGCAACTGCAACGCCTGGGCAAAGTCTGGGCGGCGATGGCCATCACCGAACCCGGCTTCGGATCGGACTCGGCGGCGGTGTCGACGACCGCCACCCTGGACGGCGACGAGTATGTGATCAACGGCGAGAAGATCTTCGTCACCGCCGGCTCACGCGCCACCCACATCGTGGTGTGGGCGACGCTCGACAAGTCGCAGGGCCGCGCGGCGATCAAGTCGTTCGTCGTGCCGCGCGAGCATCCCGGCGTCACCGTCGAACGGCTCGAGCACAAGCTCGGCATCAAGGGTTCCGACACCGCGGTCATCCGGTTCGACAACGCCCGCATCCCGAAGGAAAACCTGCTCGGCAACCCCGAAATCGAGGTGGGCAAGGGCTTTTCGGGAGTGATGGAGACCTTTGACAATACCCGGCCCATCGTTGCGGCCATGGCCGTCGGCGTCGGCCGCGCCGCCCTGGAGGAGATTCGCAAGATCCTCACCGAGGCCGGCGTGGAGATCTCCTACGACAAGCCCTCGCACGCCCAGAGCGCGGCGGCGTCCGAGTTCATCCGGATGGAAGCCGACTGGGAGGCAGCCTATCTGCTGTCACTGCGGGCGGCGTGGCAGGC
>DASTKA010000547.1:0-3844 GCA_035716165.1 Mycobacterium sp.
CGCTTCGTGCCGAGAGGCCGGCGTATCCCATAGGCCGTCACACACCGTGGCCGGCATCGCGCCGAGGTGGCCCTGGCGGGCGAACATCTCGCCGAAGGCGTTGCCGACGTGCACCACCCGATGGTGGCCGCGTCGATGGCGGCCGCAGTCAGCGTGGCGTCGACAACTTCGGCGGTCAACGCGGCGAAGTCGCGGCCTTCCCTGGTGAGGTTGCGAGCAAAATCGCTTTGGTAACCGCCAAGAATCCACACGCCGGCCAACCCATCCATACGCCGACGGTACTCCCGCGCGGCGAGGTTGTTGAGGCCTTACGGCGAGCCGGCGGCCAACGGCGCCGGCGGCAACAGGTCCCAAAAAAGGGCGGCCCCGTCGGCTCTCGGGCTGAACCGACGGGACCTAGGCGGACACGAAGGCCGGCCCACGTGCTCGCCTCTGTTGGATCATTGCCCCAGATGAGGGTCGACAAACATGCTGAGCCAATCTGTTTCAGCGCGGCACGCCGTTGGCGCTAAGCCGAGTCAATGACGAATCCCGTTGAGCGTGTGTGCAACAAACCTGTGGGCGGTTCGCCCGGCGCGACTCTGAGCTGCGGCAATGTGGTGCGCTTGTACCGATTCGACGCAAGCGGCGGAGGAGGCGGGTCGCGCCGATGCTCGGGTTCGGACACCGCTCGGTGCGCCGAACCTTCGCGCGAACGTTGAGCCCGCCGTCTTGGCGGTCGCCCAGCAAAGTGATCGGCGCCGCCCGGTCCACGGCTACGCCTACGGCTCGATACAACGGTTCGGAGCCGAAGGTCCGTTCGATGGTCGGTCGCCTCGGTCGCGACAAGCCAGCGCGCGCCGACGGCGCCCACGGCTCGGCCCGGCCGGGGCCGGTCTGTGGTCCCTCGTGGCAGCGCTGGCGGTGTCGGCAAAGCTGCGAAAACCTCCCAGCTGTGCGTATGGGCGGTGAGCTAATCGCCCGGAAGGTGCGCTGGGACCCGAATCGCTGCGTTGCGACACGGTCACGGATGAATACCTATCAGCCCATCACTGGTCACATCTGCCCCGGGGATCACTATCGTCACATGAGCCACCAAGGACCGGCGTCCTACCCCTCGAAAGGTGCTCCATGTCGGCGTTTCTGCGTAGTGTGTCGCTCACGATGGCGTCGGCGGCCGCTGTCGGATTCGTCCTCGTGGTGGGGCCCGCGCCAAGTGCAAACGCCACGCCGTGCGGGGCGCCCGAGGCGAACGTGGATCCTCCCGCCGCCCCGCCGGCCATGCCCGCACCTCAGCCGGTCGTCCAGCCGCCGGTCGGGCGCAGGCCCACGCACACCAATGACCAGGCACCGCTCCCGCGGCTGGGTCCGCTGATCTCGTCATTGCTCAAGCCGACCGCGCCGGGCCGGCAATACTCCGCACCGATGCACCCGCAAGCCGAGGTGCTGCCGCCCGGACCCAATCCGCCCGCGCCCGGGGTCCCCGGGATGCCGCCGAATGCCAATCAGTTGCGCCCCAACGCCGCCCCGCAGCAGCAGGCGCAACCGCAACCGCAGCCGCAGCCCGAGCCGGGACCGCCGCCCCCTTCGATCGCGGGGGCTCCGACGTCGCTCGTCGACTGGGTGACCGGACCGAATGGCCCGAACAAGACGCTGCAACGCTTCAGCATCTCCGGTACCGACCTCGGGATTGCCTGGGACAACGGCGATCCCGCCAACCGCCAGGTACTGATGGCCTTCGGTGACACCTTCGGCTATTGCAAGGTGCACGGCCAGCAGTGGCGCTACAACACCCTGTTCCGCAGCAACGACCACGACCTGGCCCAGGGGATTCACATCGCCGACGGTGCGCCGAACGACAGGTACTCCGGGTCGCCGGTGTGGGCGCCCGGACTGTCCAAGCAGGTCGTCAACACGATCCACAAGGCGGCGCACGAGACGGGGATCATTCCGACCGCGGGGATGTCCATGGGCCGGACCCAGTACATGAGCTACATGTCGATCCGCCAGTGGGGCCGCGACGGCGAATGGTCGACGAACTACTCGGCGATCGCCAGGTCTAACGACAACGGCCAGAACTGGGGGATCTTCCCGACCACCATTCGCACGGCGTCAGCGGATGCCATTCCGGGAGCCGGGTTTACGCCGGGCAATGAGAACTTCCAAATGGGCGCGTTCATGAAGGGGAACGACGGATACCTGTACCAATTCGGCACTCCGTCCGGACGTGGCGGCGCAGCATTCCTGTCCCGCGTCCCGCCGAATCAGTTACCCGACCTGACCAAATACCAATACTGGAACGGCGATAACGGCGGCCACTGGGTCGCGAACAATCCGGGCGCGGCGACGCCGATCTTCCCGGGGCCGGTCGGCGAAATGTCCGCTCAGTACAACAGTTATCTCAAGCAGTACTTGGTGCTCTATACCGACGGCGGCAGCAACGACGTCGTGGCAAGGACCGCACCGACGCCGCAAGGGCCATGGAGTCCCGAGCAACCGCTGGTGTCCTCCTTCCAAATGCCCGGCGGGATCTACGCGCCCATGATCCATCCGTGGTCGTCGGGACGAGACCTGTACTTCAACCTGTCGCTGTGGTCGGCATACGACGTGATGCTGATGCACACCGTGCTGCCGTGAGGCTGTTGCCGTCGGTCGATCGGGCGCTTTCGCTCGCAGACGCCCGGGGGGATGCGGGCGTCTGCGGCGTTAGTCGCCGGGAAGGCGGACGCCATCCCAAAGCCAGTCGGCAAGCGGCTCAGGGTTTTTCATCAGGGCACTAAGGCGGCGGCAGCGGAATCCACCGTTTGCCATCCGTTGTCCAACCGCAGGGCAGGTAATTCGGTTAAGCGAGCCCGCAGACCCTGCAGGCTTGCCTAGAGTGATTGGCCGTGCACATCTGGATCGCGGCTCTCATCCTCGTACTGGTGGTCGCGGCGGCGATCACCGTCAAACTGCTTGTGCGTCGACGCGCGCCCGTGGGTGGCTGGTTCGCCGACTCGCCGCGTTCCGCCGGCACGTTGTCGGTGATCGGGACGATGTTCGCGGTCGTTCTCGCGTTCGTGATCTTCCTTGCGCTCCAGAGCTACCAGCGGGCGCGGCAGGCATCGAGTGAGGAAGCCATCGCGATCAGCGAACTCCATTCCGTCGCTGCGGTGTTTGACCAGCCCACGCGTGATCGTCTGCAGGGTGGGTTGGTCTGCTACGGGCGCGCGGTGATCGAGGATGAATGGCCCGCCATGAGCGATGGGCGCTCCAGCGAGCGAGTGGAGTCATGGGTCGACAGGTTGCATGGAGAGTTCCGGGTTGCCGAGCCGCACGGGGCACGGCAGGAGGCGGCCTACGCACAGTGGTTCGACGAGCAGGCTCAGCGCCGCGAAGGTCGGCGGGAGCGCCTCGCGGAGGCCACCCCGTTGGTGCCCCTCGCCTTGTGGTTCGTGCTGGGAATCGGCGCTTCACTGACGATCGCCTACATGTGCGCGCAGGCGGACCGCCGCGAAGGGATTTTGGTGCAGTCGATACCCATCGGCTTCGTCGCGGCCATGGTGACCGCGGGCATGCTCGTGGTTGCTTTTCTCGACCACCCGTACGCCAACCAGAGCGGCGGCATCGCACCGACCGAAATGCGCCACACGCTGACGCGGATCGATCATGGAAGTGCCGTGCCCTGCGACGAGCGCGGCATCCCCGGCGCCACTTGAGGCAGCGCATCCGCCGCCTCGGCCGACGACCCGAGCCGGCACCATTCGGTTAGCCGGCTTTCGCAAAACGCCTACCGGGCATCGCTTCTTTCAGACTGGCAAGCCCACCGACCGATTCGATCGCTTGCCTGAATCGCTCGTTCTGATCCAGCACCCAGTCGAGCATC
>DASTKA010000548.1:0-3280 GCA_035716165.1 Mycobacterium sp.
ACTACCTGTTCCGCGGCGGCCGCGACGGCTTCTGCGGTGAAACCGAATTCACGGAACAACGTCTTGTAATCGGCGGATTCGCCGTAGTGCTCGATCGAGATGATCCTGCCGGTGTCGCCGACGAGCTTGTGCCACGACTGCGCGATGCCCGCCTCGACCGCCACCCGGGCCGACACGGTCGGCGGCAGCACGCTGTCGCGGTAGTCCTCGGGCTGCGACTCGAACCATTCGACGCACGGCATGGAAACCACCCGCGCCACGATGTCCTTGTCCGCCAACAACTTCTGCGCATCGACCGCGAGCTGGACCTCCGAGCCGGTGGCGATCAACACCACGTCGGGCTCGTCGCCGCCGTCGTCGCCCAGGATGTAACCGCCCCTGGCGACGCCGTCGGCGCTGGTGCCCTCGAGGGTCGGCACATTCTGGCGGGTCAGGATCAGGCCGACGGGGCCGCTGCCGTTGCCGCGGGCCAGGACCGTGCGCCAGGCGTAGGCCGTCTCGTTGGCATCGGCCGGGCGCACCACCGACAGATTCGGGATGGCCCGCAGCGCCGCGAGGTGCTCGATCGGCTGGTGGGTCGGGCCGTCCTCGCCGAGACCGATGGAGTCGTGGGTCCACACGTAGATGGTGTCGATGTCCATCAACGACGCCAGCCGCACCGCCGGGCGCATGTAGTCGGAGAACTGCAGGAAGGTGCCGCCGTACGCGCGGGTCGGTCCGTGCAGCACGATGCCGGACAGGATGGCGGCCATCGCGTGTTCGCGAACACCGAAATGCAAAGTGCGACCGTACCAGTGCGCCGTGTAGTCCTTGGTCGAAATGGACGGCGGCCCAAAGGAATCGGCACCCTTAATGGTGGTGTTGTTGCTGCCCGCCAGGTCGGCCGAACCGCCCCACAGCTCCGGCAGTTTGGGCCCCACCGCGTTGAGCACCTCGTTGGAGGCCTTGCGGGTGGCGATCGGGTCGGAGCCGGGTTCCCAGTGCGGCAGCTCGGCGTCCCATCCGTCGGGCAGCTCCTCGGCGGTCAAGCGGTCCAGCAGCGCCTTGCGTTCGGGTTGCTTCTGCGCCCAGGCGTCGAAGTCCGCCTGCCATTTCTCGTGTGCTTCCTTGCCGCGGTCCACCAGCTTGCGGGTGTGGGCGATCACCTCGTCGCGCACCTCGAAGGTCTTGTCCGGGTCGAAGCCGAGGATCTCCTTGACGGCGGCCACTTCCTCGTCGCCCAGGGCCGCGCCGTGCGCCTTGCCGGTGTTCATCAGCTTGGGTGCGGGGTAGCCGATGATGGTGCGCAGCGAGATGAACGACGGCCGGTCGGTGGCCGCCTTGGCGTTGGCGATCGCCTCCTCGATCGCGACGACGTTCTCGCCGCCCTCGACCTCCTGCACGTGCCAGCCGTAGGCGCGGTAGCGGGCGGCCGTGTCCTCACACAGCGCGATGTTGGTGTCGTCCTCGATGGAAATCTGGTTGTGGTCGTAGAAGACGATGAGGTTGCCCAGCTGCTGCACGGCCGCCAGGGACGAGGCCTCGGATGTGACACCCTCCTGGATGTCGCCGTCCGAGGCGATCACGTAGATGAAGTGGTCGAACGGGCTGGTGCCTTCAGCGGCGTCGGGGTCGAACAGGCCGCGCTCGTAACGTGATGCCATCGCCATTCCGACGGCGGACGCCAAGCCCTGCCCGAGCGGGCCGGTGGTGATCTCGACGCCCTTGGTGTGCCGGAACTCCGGATGGCCGGGAGTTTTGGATCCCCATGTGCGCAGCGATTCGATGTCCGAGAGCTCCAGCCCGAATCCGCCCAAATAGAGCTGGATGTACAGCGTCAGGCTGCTGTGCCCGGCTGACAGCACGAACCGGTCGCGGCCCAGCCAGTGAGGGTCGCTGGGGTCATGGCGCATCGCCCGCTGAAACAAGGTGTAAGCCAAAGGCGCCAGACTCATCGCCGTCCCGGGATGGCCGTTGCCGACTTTTTGTACCGCATCGGCGGCCAACACCCGAACGGTGTCGACGGCGGCCGCGTCGAGCTCGGTCCAGTCGTCGGGAAGGTGCGGTTGGGTCAGCGTAGAGATCTCTTCGAGTGTCGTCACAGACTCAGTCCTTGGGGTCATCGAGCTGATCAATCCCACCCTAGTGCGGGAGGGCCGGCACTTGCAGCGCAGGATTTGGGTACCCACGGCCGGCAGGACTGAAAATTACGCGGCCCCCGAAAGCGCTTAGCATTCAGTTCGGGAATCCTGGAAAATCGGCTGTGTTCGGACCCGCGGGCGGGCCATCGCCGCACCGCGGTCTACCATCGTGTGTAGTAGATGCTGCGCGCCGCTGCGACCCCAAGGAGTTATTGCGTGAGCGTTCGCGGGCGCGCCGCGCCGAGCCAATTGCCAAGCCGCATACAAGGCACGGTGCTGGCTTATCTGGCGCTGACCAAGCCGCGGGTCATCGAACTGCTGCTCGTCACCGCGATCCCGGCGATGCTGCTGGCCCAGCGCGGCACGGTGAACCCGCTGCTGATCGTCAACACCCTGATCGGCGGGATGCTGGCCGCCGGGGGCGCCAACACGCTGAACTGCGTGGCCGACGCCGACATCGACAAGGTGATGAAGCGAACCGCCCGCCGGCCGCTGGCCCGCGCGGCGGTGCCCACGCGCAACGCCCTGGTGCTCGGTCTGGTGCTGACGGTCGCGTCGTTCTTCTGGCTGTGGTGGACGACGAACCTGTTGTCCGGCCTGCTGGCGCTGGCGACGATCGCGTTCTATGTGTTCGTCTACACGCTGCTGCTCAAGCGCCGCACCTCGCAGAACGTGGTGTGGGGCGGCGCGGCCGGCTGCATGCCGGTGATGATCGGCTGGTCGGCCGTGACCGGCACCATCGCCTGGCCCGCCCTGGTGATGTTCGCCATCATCTTCTTCTGGACGCCGCCGCACACCTGGGCGTTGGCGATGCGCTACAAGGACGACTACAAGGCGGCGGGCGTGCCGATGCTGCCGGCCGTGGCGACCGAGCGTCAGGTGACCAAGCAGATCCTGATCTACACCTGGCTGACGGTGCTGGCCACGCTGGCGCTGGCGCTGGCGACGGGCTGGCTGTACGCGGCGGTCGCCGTGGTGGCGGGGGTGTGGTTCCTGGCGATGGCCCACCAGCTCTACGCCGGGGTCCGCGCCGGCGAGCCGGTCCGGCCGTTGCGGTTGTTCCTGCAGTCGAACAACTATCTGGCGGTGGTGTTCTGCGCGTTGGCCATCGACTCGGCCATCGGCCTGCCGCACCTGTTCTGAGCTTCGGCCACACGCGC